>JAIESJ010000265.1 GCA_019746155.1 Burkholderiales bacterium | reverse complement strand
GTCACATGCAATCCATCCAAGGAAAAAATAGGGGGCTCTACATGAACATGTCTGGCGGGAGGGCCGCGGTCGAGGCGTTGCGGGTTGCTGGCGTCGAAACAATCTTCGGCTTAATGGGATCCTCGACCCTCGACCTGTACGACGCGTTGTACGACGCGAAGGACATTCGCCACATCGGAGTGCGCGACGAGCGCGCGGGAATGCACATGGCTGACGCATACGGTCGCGTGACGGGCCGACCCGGGATTATGATCGCGGGACAGTCAGGGCCGGGATCAACCAATCTCGTAACGGGCCTCGCGCAAGCCTACCTAGCGTTCTCGCCGGTGGTTGTCATTACAGGGCTGCCGCTAATCCAGCACATCGGCAAGGACTCCTTTCAAGAACTCGATCAGCACACGTTGTTCTTGCCGGTCACCAAGAAAGTCTTCGACGTGCCTTCCGCCAAGCGCATTCCGGAACTCATACTGGAAGCAATGCGAATCGCCAACTCCGGCCGCAGGGGCCCGGTGCTTCTTAACATCGCGCGCGACCTTTTCGCCGAGCAGATCGATGTGGAAGTGCGGAACCACGCATCGGTGGCGAGAAAGGCGGGGTTCCTCGACCCGTCGACATTGCAAGAGGTCAAGCAGTTGCTATTTGGGGCGAAAGCGCCGATTCTCCTGGTTGGCGGAGGCGTCAAATGGGAAAGGGGCCATCAGGAAATAATTCGATTGGCGGAACGACTGTCGCTGCCGATGGCTGCGTCCTCCGGGCATGGTGATGTCGTGCCGAACGACCATCCGTTGTTCTGCGGATATGCTGGACCGGCGCCATACGGCAACCCGGTAGCCCGCGAAGCCGTACACGAGGCGGACGTGATTCTAGCGCTCGGTACCCGATTGGGATTCAATACGACGCTCTACGGGCACGAGGTGATATCGAAAACGGCCCGAATAATTCAGGTCGAGATTGATGCTGGCGCAATCGGAAAGTACTACCCGGTGTATCTGGGTGTGGTCGGGGACGCGACTGCCTTTGCCGCGTGCCTCGCCGACAGCATTGGCCGAGACGAAGCCGAAAACGTTCCGTGGCAGTCTCGCAATGAGAAACTCAGAAGAACGTGGGACACAATGTGGGAAGAGCGCGAGCGTCTGGCCCACCGGAGCGTTACGCTGTTAACCCCCGAGCAGGTTTTCGGCGAGGTGCGCAAAGTTCTGCCCCGTGACGCGATCGTTGCGCTCGATTCCGGAACACTCTGCCGCCAGGCCGCCGATCAGCTCCGGTATTATCAGCCGCCCGCTTTGCTGACCCCGCTCGATTTCGCGCTCGTCGGTTTTGGTTATGCCGCTGGACTCGGGGCCAAAGTGGCTGCTCCGGAGCGGCCCGTAATATCGATGGCGGGAGACGGCGGATTCGGGATGACCGTGATCGAGATCTGCACGGCCGTCCAGTCGGGCATCAATACTGTGGGGATCGTGCTTGATAATGAATGCTGGGGGTCGGAAAAGGCATATCAGCGTGATTTCTACAACGAACGATACATCGCGGAAAGCATAATTAGCCCGCGCTACGATGTGGTTGCCCGCGCCTGCGGCGCGAATGGATATTTTGTCGAAAAACCCGGCGAACTCAGCGACGCCCTGAGCTGCGCGCTAACCGCGGACAAGCCGTCCGTGATTCACGTCAAAGTGGATCCGGCTGCAATCTTGAGCTCTAGAAAAGACGCGTTGAAGCATCGGGGCGAAACGGGGAATCCCGACAATATTCTTGATTGACGGCTTCACGGGCCTGGCTGGGTGCCAGTGGAGACACAGGAGTATCAGAGGCGTGATGAGCAAGCGAATTGCAGTCGTAGGGGTCGGTGCGATAGGAGGTTATATCGGCGGACACATGACCAGGGCCGGCCTCGACGTCACCTTGATCGACCAATGGCCAGAACACGTCGATCAGATGCGGAGCGACGGACTGCATCTTGAAGGCATGACCGCAGCAGAGGAGCACCGGGTGCGGGTTAACGCCATGCATATTTGCGAAGTCCAGGCGCTGTGTGAAACAGGCCAGCGTGAGAACCGACGAGCAGAGGCCATCCATGGCACAGGACATGCTGAAGGGACGGCGGACGGAGACGGATTACATCAACGGACTCGTCGCTGCAAAAGGACGCGAGATCGGGGTCCCCGCGCCCATTCACGAGTGTATGAACGAGCTGGTGAAGGAGGTGGAGCGCGGGGAACTCAAACCTTCGCGCGAACATGTTTTGAATTTTTGAATTCGCGGCACCGGAGGAGATTGCCATGCGGTGGTGTGTAATCCTGATGGCGATCGTGCTTTCGCTGTCGTCGGCTCTTGCCCAAAGCACCTGGAAACCGGGGAAGAACGTCGAGGTGGTGGCGGGTGTTGCGGCCGGCGGCAACATGGACCGGACCGCCCGCGCAATCCAGGCCATCCTGCAGGAGCGCAAGTTCATACCCAGTACGAGCGTTGTCGTGAACAAGCCCGGTGGCGGGCAAGCGCTGGGTCTGCAGTACGTCAAATCGCAAGCGGGGGATCCGCACTATCTTTCGGTCAACTCAGAGCCGCTCCTCACCAACCGCATTGCGGGGCGCAGCCCTATCGAGTTCACGGATTTCACGCCCATTGCCCACCTTTTCAACGAGTACATTGCATTCATTGTGCGCGCGGATTCGCCTTTGAAGAGCGGGCAAGAGTTAGTCGAAAGATTGAAAACAGATCCGGCAGCGATCACGATTGCCGTCGGCGCCGCGCTAGGCAATGTGAATCATATAGCCCTTGCGCTTCTGATGGGAGATATCAAGGCGGATGTGAGGCGGGTGAAGATTCCCGTGTTCAATTCCACGGGAGAATCTATGACCGCCCTGCTGGGCGGGCATATCGATCTGGTCATCGCCACGTTGGCGAGTGTCGTCGGGCCCGCGTCGGCGGGAAAAGTAAGAGTGCTCGCCTTGACGTCGCCAAAACGGTTGCCGGGCATATTGGCAAGCGCTCCCACTTGGCGGGAGCTTGGACACGATGTTACTTTTGCCAGCTTCAGAGTGGTCGTGGCGCCAAAGGGCCTGGGCAAAGAACAAGTGGCGTATTGGGATTCGGTTTTCGCGCAACTGGTCGAAACCGAGGAGTGGAAAAAAGACATGGATCGCTTTTACTGGGTGTCTAACTACCTGAACAGCGCGCAGACTGGAGACTTCCTACGGCAGAGGAACGGCCAGCTTCGCAAGATTTACGCGGAGATCGGACTGGCAAAATAGACGATGACCGACGCCGCGCAGACCAATAGCTCTGTAACCCGCGCACTAGCAGAGTTCGCCGCAACGTTGCGTTTTGAACAAATTCCTGCAAGCGTCATCGCTAAAGCCAAGATCAGCCTGCTCGATACGCTCGGCTGCTGCCTCTACGGATCGACTCGTCCTCCGGCCCGCAGACTCCTGGATCTCGTCAGGAACGAAGGCGGGCGTCCGGTGGCAACCATTCTAGGCGCTTCCGAGCGCACGTCGGCAACGCATGCGGCGCTCGTTAACGGTGCGGCAGCTCACGCCTTCCAGCTCGATGAAATACACCCCGGCGCGGTTTTTCACCCCGGCTCCGTTGTTGTCCCGGCCGTTATGGCCATAGCCGAAGATGCAGGAGGATTATCCGGCCGCAACTGGCTTACAGCAATGGTCGCTGGTTACGAGGTTGGATTGAGAGTGGGGCTTGCAACGCAAGGACGGATGTTTGATCGGGGTTTTCATAATCAGGGCACGACAGGGCCGCTCGCGGCGGCGGCCGCCGCATCTCGAGCGCTGTCGCTGGATTCACGCCGCACAGGACATGCGTTGGGACTGGCGGCCTCACAGTCGGCAGGCTTGATGGCTGTGCAGGAGGGTGCTATGGCCAAGGCGCTGCACTCGGGGCGTGCTGCGCAAAGCGGTCTTTATGCCGCCCTACTGGCGGGCATCGGTTACACCGGAATCGATGATGTCTTAGATGGGGCGCATGGGAGGTTTTTCGATGCATTCACCGGCGAACCCGCCGCGGGCACCGTTGCAACCGGCCTGGGTGAACGGTGGGAAATGCTTGATGTAGGTTACAAGTTGTCTCCAGCGTCCAATGGAAGCATCACGGCGATGCAGACGCTGGCGCGCATCATGGCGAAACACCGGCTAGAGGCGGAGAATATAGAGCGCATCATCGCGTATGTAAGTACCAACACTTTCCATCATTGCGCATTCGCGTTTGATCCGCGCGAGACGGGGTCTGTTCTGGCCGCCCAAATGAGCCTGCGTTATGGGCTCTCGGTCATGGCGCTCGATAAGGAGGCGACGCCAGCGCAGTTCACGCCCGAGCGAATGCAGGATGACCGGTTGGCGGATTTTCTTAAGAAGATTGAACCCCGCGTCTGGCCCGAGTTTGACGAGCCAGGAGGGAGATTTAGGCTCTCCAGTCGGATCGAGGTTCGATGCACGGATAAAAGAGTCTTTATCGACGAAACACTTTATCGGAAGGGAAGCGTCGAAGAACCAATATCGCTGGCGGAGATCGAGGACAAGTTCTTGAGTCTTGCGGTGCCGGTGATTGGAAAAGAAAAAGCCCATGCGTGTGCAGCGAGAATCCAGGAACTAGAGAGCGAAGTGGATGTGCGAAATCTGGTGGAGTTCTAAGCGAGGGGATGCCAAGGACGTCAATGCAGTGCCGTACTGGGGAATCATGCTGATAAGGAGGATAAGATGCGACTATCTTGGCTTCGAGCAATTCTTTTCGCGGTTTCGTTCACCTGTCTGAGTACGGGTTGGGCGCAATCATATCCGATCCGCCCAGTACGTTTTATCGTGCCGTTTCCGCCTGGCGGCGCTAATGACACAATCGCGCGTTTGTTGGCGGTCCCCTTAACCGAGATGCTCGGACAGCAGTTTGTGATTGATAACCGTGGCGGTGCCAACACGATCATCGGGACGGACATTACAGCGAAGGCAAGTCCGGATGGTTACACGATTCTCATCATCCCGGGGAGTTTCGCGATCAACGTGAGCCTTTATAAGAAGCTACCATACGACAGCAGGCGCGATTTCATGCCTGTGGTGATGATCGGAAACGGGGCCTATGTCATCGTGGTCCATCCCTCGCTGCCGGTGAAATCAGTCGCGGAGTTGATTGCACTTGCTAAGCAGAAACCAGGCGAGATCCGCTACGGGTCTTCCGGTGTCGGAAACGTCACGCACCTCGCTGCCGAACTTTTCAACATGATGGCGGGCACGGAAATGCTGCACGTTCCGTACAAGGGCGGCAGTGCCGTGATGAATGACCTGCTGGCTGGAAGAGTATCGGTCTTTTTCAGTACGGTTTCAACGGCTGCTTCGCATATCAAGGCTGGGAAACTGAGGCCTATCGGCGCAACCACGGCGCAAGCGAGCGCCGCTTTTCCTGAAGTGCCTCCTGTAGCTCAATCTGGCCTCCCTGGTTATGAGGTAAGCGGCTGGTACGGAATCCTGACCCCGGCAGGAACGCCGAAGAATGTTGTCGACCGACTGAACAGTGCGGTGCGCAGTGCCTTGACCCAATCTGACCTGAAGAGCAAGTTGCTTACCTTAGGTGTGGAGCCGGTTGATACGACTCCCGAGCAGTTCGGGCAGGTGTTGCGCACGGAAATCGAAAAGTGGGGCAAGGTTGTCAAAGCCTTGAACATCACATCGCATCAGTAGCGCGTCGGCCCGTCCTCACGTATCGTTTCGATGTGAACCCCCTTATGATCGGGGCAACACACCTCCGGCTGCGGCGCTTCTCTGGTGTTGCCAATCTCGCCATCGAGCAGCCGGTGATGTATTACGACCTCAATGGGCTCGCCGCCATCACGCAAGCTGTGCCGCACAAAGTGGTCGCCGACGAGGCGATCCAAAACCTCGCCACCATGATCGAGATCGCCTCACGCCGCATGGTGGACATGATCGGTTTGAAACTCGGCAAGTGCGGCGGTTTCTACAGGGCGCTGCAGATGATGCGCATCGCGGAAGCCGCTGGTCTGCCGGTGCGTATCGATTGGACCCAGGGCAGCGCGCTACTCGACACGGCAACCGGCCACTTCCATGCTGCGGTGCGACTGGTCGCCTGCGATCCCGGCATGGATTATCAACTCCGGATCAAGGACCAACCGGTGAGAGAAGGAGGTGCAGTGGTGAATAAAGGAAAGATAGTGATGCCCGAGGCGCCTGGGCTCGGGCTTACCATCGACGAAAAGCTGATCAAAAAGCTGTCACAACGCCGCTGAGCGCGAATCCGGCGGCAGCCGCCCGCCCGCAGTCGGAATAACAACAAGAACTGGCAGGGAGAACCTACTAAAGGAGGATGTTGTCATGAAATTACAGGTACTCGCTCGTTTTGTTGTAATTGTTGCCATGCTGTGCTCGGCGGCCGGCGCTGGCGCCCAGCAATATCCCGGCAAACCGGTCCGGCTGATCGTACCTTTCGCCCCCGGCGGCAGTACTGACATCATGGCAAGGTTGCTGGGACAGAGGCTTGGCGACGCTTTGGGCCAACAGATTGTCGTCGATAACCGCGGCGGCGCGGGCACCATGATCGGAACCGAGATCGCGGCGAAATCGGCGTCTGATGGATATACGCTGCTCGTTACCAACATCGCCTATGCCATTAATCCCGGCCTGCACAGCAAGAAGCTCTCGTACGATCCCCATCGGGATTTTGCCCCGATAACGCTGCTCGCTTCGCAGCCGACGGTACTCGCCGTCCATCCCTCGCTGCCGGTGCGATCCGTTTCCGACTTGGTCAAGCTTGCGAAGCAGAAACCGGGTGGGTTGACTTTCGCGTCAGCAGGGACGGGCAGCGTAGGTCACATTGCTGGGGAGATGTTCAAGCTGGCGACCGGCGTCGACATGATCCACGTGCCGTACAAGGGCGGTGGGCCGGCCGTGATTGACCTCGTTGCCGGGCAGGTCGTCGTCGCCTTCATCGGCATGCCAACGACGATGACACACGCCAAGGCCGGTAAAGTCAGGATCATTGCGGTGACCGACGGCAAGCGCCCGAGCGCGGAGCCGCGCGTCCCGACGATTGCGGAGAGCGGCGTGGCAGACTACCAGATCGATAACTGGATCGGCATGTTGGCGCCGGCGGGCACGCCGCACGACATCATTGCAAGACTTCACGGCGAGATCGCCAGGATCCTCCAGCAGTCCGATATTCGAGAAAAGTTGGCTTCCCAAGGCTTCGAAGTCGTAGGCAGCAGCCCAGCGGAATTTAAATCACTTCTGGTGCGCGATATTGAAAAATTCTCGCAAGTAATCAGGCAGGCGAATATTCGCCTGAACTAAGCTCGGTTTCTCGTCCGCCGTCGCGCAGACCGCTGCGACAAGCGGAGGACTGGTCTATCCAGTGAAACCCATCCGCACCATCGCGCCCTTATCGGCGGGAGTCCCCGCGACTGCGCCGAATTTCTCAAGACGGACTACGAGAAGTGGCGCAAGGTGATCGGCCAGACCGGGATCCACGCGGACCGAATCTGGCAACCCGCCGCCCCCTGCCGATTCCCCCGGGGACACGGAGACGGACCTGCGTGGGGGCGGGGTCGGCTGCGAGCCTGCTCCCAACGAGGAGACAGGTTCGGCTTGCCGACATCAGCGAGGTTGGGTGCGCGCAGAAGGCGCCTTGGATTGCAGATGGGCGAGTAGCAGTCGTGCGGACATGGAGAGGGTTTCCACTTTGCGCGTGCAAAGGCTCAGGTGGTGGTATGCCCAGCCGTCCGTGGTCCGCAGGCAGCGGATGTTGAGCAGCTTGCTATAGGGCACCGCGCTGTATTTCGGCAGAATGCCGATACCCATCCCGGCCTGTACCACGCGGCACAACGCTCCGTGGGTCGTGACCTGCATCTTGGTCTTGATGCTGATGCCGAGTTCGGCCGCTGCCGAGGCTACCCGGGCGCCGATCGAACTGGCGTCCGAGAGGCCGATGTAATCGAACTCCGCCGTGTCGGCGAACGCGATGCTGCGGCGCTTGCTCAGAGGATGGTTAAGCGGAGCGATGACCACCAAGTCCACCTTGCGGTACGGGAAGACCTCCAGGTCCGCGGCAGGCACGTTCGATGAAAATATGCCGATGTCGGCATCGCCATTCGCGACCGATTCCACCACGTGAGCGCTGCGGCGCTCATCGAGATAAATCCTGACCAAGGGATAACGTGACACAAAGGCCTGAAGTTCCTCGGGCAGCGTGCCCGAGATGCTGGTCGGGCTCGCGCATATTCGTACTTCGCCGCGCGCGCCCATTGCGTATTCGCTCAATTTTCCCTGCAACCGGTCGAGGGCGGCGAAAATGCCGCGCGCGTCGGCTGCGAGCGTGCGACCGGCGTCGGTGGGCTTGACGCCGATGGCGCGGCGCTCCAGCAGCCGCACACCGAGTTGTCGCTCAAGATCCGCAATGCGCTTGCTGATTGCCGGCGCCGTAATGTGTTCCCGCTCGGCGGCCCTCGCCATGCTTCGTTCCTCCACGACGGCGAGGAACAGCTTCAACGTTGTCAAATCGAGTGCGCGGGCCATCTCAGACCGTACGGAAACGGGGATTTGCGACCTACATTATCATGGGCGGTCCGGAGGGGGAAGATCACACGGGTCAGGGAGCGGCGGACGCGCCCGAAACCTGAGGGAAAGCTTGCCTTGACGATTCATTAACGCGCGTTTTGTGCAAGGTTGGCAAAATGGTCGGCGATGCCTGTAGGCCCCTGGTGGATGTCAAAACGCGTGCGGGATTTCGGGGGCAGACGGTTGCCACGTTATGGGCTCGACATCATGCGGAGGAGAACGTATGAAGTATGCGCGCAGGGGGCGTAGCAGCCCTGGGACCGTCATTTATCTTGCTGCGCTGTGTGCGCTCTTTGCCGTGCAAAATTCGGCGGCGCAACCGGCGCGCGGCGCGGACGCTTATCCAGCGAAGCCCATCCGGCTCATCGCGCCGTCTTCGCCTGGCAGCGGCGTGGACATAGTGGCGCGGATGGTGGCGCAGAAGCTGACGGAGAACCTCGGGCAGCAGGTGATCGTCGATAACCGCTCAGGTGCCGGAGCGAACCTGGGCGCCGAAATCGCGGCAAAGGCGCCGCCCAACGGCTACACCTTGTTCATCGGTACGCCGGCGCACGCGATCAATTCCAGTCTCTACAGCCGGCTCAATTACGACTTGGTCCGGGATTTCGCGCCCGTGAGTCTGGTAAGCACGGGCCAGTACGTGGTGGTCGTGCCCCCCTCGTTGCCGGTCAAAACGATCAGGGACCTCATAGGTTTTGCTCGCGCCAAGCCCGGTGAATTGCGCTACGGGTCCGGCGGCCCCGGAAACGCGACGCATCTGGCGGTCGAGTTGTTCAACGGCATGGCGGGGATCAGCATGCTGCATGTTCCGTACAAAGGAAGCGGCCCCGCGCTCGCTGATTTGATCGGCGGGCAGGTGCATCTGATGTTCGCCAACCTCACCGCGGGCCTGCCCCACGTGAAATCCGGGCGTTTGCGGGCGTTAGCGGTGACCGGCCAGAGGCGCTCGCCTATCGTGCCGGATTTGCCAACCGTCAGCGAGTCCGGACTTCCCGGTTACGTGGTGACCTCGTACTATGGGATTTTCGTTCCGGCAGGTACCCCAAGAAGCATCGTCGAACGGCTCAACACCGAGATTGCAAAGGCCATGCAGGCTCCGGATATGCGGGAGCACCTGGCCAGTGAGGGCGCGGATCCGGTAACAAGCACACCCGAGCAATTTGCTGCGTTTATCCGAGCGGAAATTGATAAATGGAGCAAGGTCGTGAAGGCCGCGAAAGTCACCCATGATTGAATTCAGGGCACGATGAGCGCGTGACGTTGAATTATTGACCTGGGCGGGCTTCGAATACGTGTTTGTGACCGCCCGATTTTGAACCCTACGAGGAGTATTCGAATGAGTGAAGATCGATTGTTGGAGCACAAGGCGTTTCCTTTCGTGCGTGTTGCGCCGCGCCCGCAGAAACCGCGCGGGATCGGCCTGACTATCGTGGCCGACCGTGGAATGGGGCTGCATCGGGCAAGCGATCTCATGGAATCGGCCGGTGATTACATTGATCTGGTCAAGATCGGGATCGGCGCATACCGTCTCCAGAGCGAAGAGTTTTTGAGGCGCAAGATCGAAATCTTTCGCGAAGCGGGGTCCGCGGTTTTCTTTGCCGGCGACGTGACCGAAGCGGCGCTCATGCAGGGGGTCTCCGGGAAGTTCTATGAGAAAGTGAAACAGCTGGGGGCGGAAGCGGTGGAAGTGTCGAGCGCGCAGGTCGCGGTATCCCTGCGTGACAAGTGCGAGCTGATCCGGATGGCGTCCGATTGCGGGCTCAAAGTCGTGGCCGAGGCCGGACAAAAGGGAAGAGAGGACTGGACGCACAGTCAGAGCTATGTCGTTGCCCAGATCAAGGCGTATCAGAAAGCAGGCGCCTGGAAAGTGCTCGTTCAAGGGGAGGGCATTAGCGAGGGCGTGGAGAAGATGAACGAGGCGTTGGTCCTCAATCTGGTCGCGCAATTCGACGTGCAGGACTTCATTTTTCAGGCGAAAAGCTCAGCCAGCCAGGAATGGTACATTGACACCCTTGGCAACAACGCAAACCTCGATGTGGACGACCATCAGGTGATCGATGTGGAGTTGATGCGGAGGGGGATCCGCAAACGAGGCGTTTTCGGCCTGGTCGGGGCGCTGTGAGGCGTATGGCCGACCGGCTACCGGTTTTTCGTAAGAGAATCCATGAATTGGAACCGGGATGAGTGAGGTATGGAAAAACCTATGATGATCGATGCGCAATCCCGCACCGTGCGCAAGCTCGCGGTGAACGGGACTTCATGGCACTACTTCAGCCTGCCGGCCGCGGCGACGGACCCCGCGCTGACGGGACTCGGGCAGCTGCCGTTCTCGCTGCGCGTCCTCGCCGAGAATCTGCTGCGGCACGCCTCGGCGCCGGACGTTGATCCGGGGATGCTCGCGGCGCTGGCACGCGGCGAGCGCGGTTTCGAGATTCCGTTCCGGCCGGCGCGTGTGCTGTTGCAGGATTTACTCGGGGTGCCGGTGATGGTGGACCTCGCGGCGCTGCGGGATGCGGTGGCGGCGGCAGGCGGTGATCCGCTCGCCGTGAATCCGCGGATCCCGGTCGATTTCGTGATCGATCACTCGCTGATCGCGGATGTGGCGGGAAGCCCCGATGCCGCGCGGTGCAACGTGGAGTTCGAATACGCGCGCAACCGCGAGCGCTTCGCGTTTCTCGCGTGGTGCCAGGGCGCATTCAGTAATTTCCGCGTGGTGCCGCCCGACAGCGGCATTGTGCACCAGATCAACGTCGAGCGGCTGGCGCGCGGCGTGTGGACTTCGGACGCGAATGGTGCGTTGCTTGCGTATCCCGACACGCTGGTGTGCAACGACAGCCATACGCCCATGGTGAACGGCATCGGCGTGCTGGGCTGGGGCGTAGGCGGCATCGAGGCCGAAGCGGCGCTGTTGGGGCGGGCGCTTTCCTTGCGCGTGCCGGAAGTGCTCGGCGTGCGAGTGACTGGGAAGTTGCCAGCGGGCGCCACCGCAACCGACCTCGTTCTGACCATTACCGAGATGCTGCGACGCGTGGGCGTGGTCGGCAAGTTTGTC
>JAIESJ010000225.1 GCA_019746155.1 Burkholderiales bacterium | reverse complement strand
AAGCCTTCCCGCCGGAGCCCTGGCCAACGTGAAATTGAACGCACTGGATCTGCTCAGCGGCAGCGTGCAGCTCTACAACTATCGCAACGTGCTTACCACGCCCACCCCGGTAACCATATCCGGCAGCGCAATCGGGTTGGGCGGTGTCGTCAACTCGATACAGCTTTCCGCGCAGGTGATCGAGCCGCCGGTCTACCGCTGCGGTCCCGCGGGAGCGCAGTTTCATACCGCCGCGGTGCGCGTGAAGCTCAACGTGAATCTGGTGACCCTGTCACCGGACGCATCGGCGCTGAACCTGATCGCGGGAGTGAGCGGAGCGGCTGTCGCTCTGTCGCAGCTCGAACTGTATACCGAGTTGGCGCGCGCCGAAGGCGTTCTGGCGGCAATCGACGCTCTGGGCAACGCCGTCACCGTACAGGCCACGCCGGGCGTCGCCGACCTCTATCTCGGCACGATGAGCGATGCGGTCTTTTTCAACCGCGGCGGTGTGCTGAACCCCGCCACTGATCTGGGCTTGAGCACGATCGGCACGCTTACGCTGAACGGCACGACGGTGAACATTCAGGCCAAAAGCTACGCGCGTGGCCAGGCACCCTTCATGAGTACGCTCGTCTTCAACGGGCCATATCCGCAAACGCGGACCGCAAGCACCAGCGCCGCCTTCGCGGCCAACCTGGTGGATGCGCTGGTCACAAACATGGAACTGTCATTGAGCCCGAGCCTGGGGCTGCTCGATGCGAGCATTCTGCCCACGCTCAAGGGCATCGTTTCGGGAGCGATCACGCCCGTGTTGAACTCGCTTCTGACCGGCTTCGTGAATCCGCTGCTGGAGCTGCTCGGCATCAGGCTTGGCGAGGTCGACGTGACAGTGTATGGGATCGCGCAACTGTGTTCGGTATCGGGCGTCGTCTACCATGACCCCAACCACAACAGCCGGTTCGACAGCGGCGAAACCGGAACGGGGCTGACGCTTTACGCCAAGCTCATTCCCGCGTCCGCGCCGGGCGGACCGGCGCTGCAGGCCGCCACGGTCGACCCGGCAAGCGGCGCGTATGCCTTCCCGGACGTTCTTGCCGCGGCCTATGTGCTCGTCATCGATACCAATGGCAACTTGAACGATGTGACGCCGGGGGTTCCGGCCGGCTGGCTCGGAACGGAGGCGCCGGGACAGACCCGTACGCTGTCGGTCACGAGCGCCGACATCGTCAGCCAGAACTTCGGCCTGTACAACGGCAGCCGGCTGACCGGCACGGTGTTCAAGGACAACGGCAGCGGCGGCGGCGCGCCCAACAACGGCGTGCAGGACGGCGCGGAAACCGGATTGGCGGGCGTGGCCGTGAAGGTGACCGACGCGGGCGGGACTCTGGCTTACGACATCGCGACCACAAATGGTAGCGGCGCCTACGTGCTGTGGATTCCGGCAGCGGCGGGCGCAAATTCCCTCCGGGTGACCGAGAGCAATCCGGGCGGCTACATCTCGGTCGGCGGCGCGGCGGGCGACACCGGCGGCAGTTATAGCCGCGCCGACGACACCGTGACCTTCACCAATGTCGTGGGAACCGGCTTCAGCGGGGTCAACTTTGCCGACGTAGCGGACAACAGCTTCAGCACCGACGGCCAGCAGGCTGCGGTGCCCGGATCGGCGGTGTTCTACCCGCACGCATTCGTTGCGGGCACCGGCGGCCAAGTGAGTTTCACTGCTGCCGGAAGCGCCAGCCCGGCGCAGAGCGGATGGAGCAGCGTGGTTTATCTCGACAGCAATTGCAACGGCGTGCCCGATGCCGGAGAAAACCCGGTTACCGGGGCGCTTATTGTGAGCGCCGATCAGAAAGTCTGCCTGCTGGTAAAGACTTTTATTCCCCAGAACGCGCCATACAACGCCCAGTATCAGGGCACGCTGACGGCCACGTTCAGTTACGTCAATACTGCTCCGGCCCTGACCGCTACATACAGCCGCACGGACTTGACTGTGGTGGGCAAATCAACCGACGCCGGGCTGAGACTGGTCAAGGCGGTGGACAAGATGACGGCGAAGCCCGGCGACACCATCACCTACACGATTACCTACACGAATAACAGCGCCAGCGCGCTCACGAACATCAGGATCAACGACGCAACCCCCGCGTATACGACGTTCAACTCCGCCGCGTGTGGCGCGCTTCCGGAAGGAATCACCGCATGTACCGTGGCAGTCCAGCCGACGGCAGACACGGGAGGTTCGATCGAGTGGCGCTTTAACGGGATGCTTGGCCCGGGGGCAAGCGGCTCGGTGACGTTCGGCGTCACGCTGCGTTAGCCCGCATGTTTCACGCTTGGCCCGGTTTTCGGGAGGGGGGGGCGAATTGCTGATGGAAACGGCTGCGGCATGCGGGCTGAGTATTTTTTGAGCAAGAACCGTGGTTCAGGCGACACTACCCCCTTACCCCCATGGTTGGTCAGCGTGCCGGGGACAGCACTCGGTGGCGGTTACGGCGAGCGCAACGCGAGCGCGGCGCGGTGGAAGCAGTAGGTCGGCAATCCCTTGCCGACAGCTACGGCTAAAGGTCGCACGGCGCCGACTTCATTGCGCCGGCGCCGGGTAGCCGTCGGCGGCGGGTCTAGGCGCGTTTGTCTCAGCCTGAGTGCCGGCCGAAGCGGCCGGTTTCGCCGGGACCAAGGCGGTCTTGGGATAGCCCGCGACATCGAGTTCGCTGTCCCATGCGCTTTCGAGATAGCCCTTGAGCCTGGTATTGCCGACGAACAACAGCGGCACACCCATGTCGCCCCCCGACGCTTTCTTGAAGCCTTCGGGATCGGCTTGCGGATCCTTTTCCGTATAAGGCACGCCGCGGCGGCCAAGATGGGCGCGCGCCTGATCGCAGACCTCGCCGCAGTTGTTTGCCCACAGCGTGACCGGGAAATTCTTCACGGCCAGTTGCACGCTGTAGGGCAGCGACGAAGTCTGGATCGTGCCGCCGCCGATATTGCGCCGCTCGACCGATTTCGCGCTGGGCGGGGGCGGGGTATCGGAATACTGAATGCGGCCCTTCTCGTCCACCCACTTGTAGTACATGCCGGCTCCGGCGGCAACGCCGGCCGCCGCGAGCAGAACCGTGAAAATAAGTGCTTTCATGATCAAGGTTCCAGCCAGTTTTCGAGTTTGAGACCGGGAATTTTGGAGAATTCGCCCATGTTATCGGTAACCAGCGTGAGCCCCTGCGACAACGCGTGGGCGGCAATCATATTGTCGTTCGCGTCGATGGGTGCGCCGGTCGTGTCCAGCGCTGCGCGAATTTCGCCGTACTTCTGGTCGGCGTCCTCTTCCAGCGGCAGCACATCGATTGTTGTCAGCAACTGCCCGATTCTCTCCGACAAGACGGGCGACCCTTTCTTCGCTGCACCATAGCGCAGTTCGCAGGCAACCACGATGCTGGTGCAAACCGCATCTTCGCTCACGGTGGCGATGCGGCGGGCGACAGTACCTGTCGGGTGCTTGATGAGATCAGACAAAATGTTGGTATCGAGCAGGTAGCTATGGCCGGCCATCTCAAATGTCCGCAGGTTCGGGAGGCAAATCCTCGATTTTGGGGAAATCCTCTTCGAGCGACGCCCACGTGGCGAGCAGAACCCGCAGCGAACGATGTTGAACCGGTTCGATAATCAAGCGGTCACCCTCCTTGTGCAAAATGGCCTCATTGCCCGGTAGTTCGAACTCACGGGGAATGCGTAGCGCTTGATTGCGACCGTTTTTAAACAGGCGTACGTGTCGTTCGGCGGGCATGGGTGTCTCTGTATTTTGATTATTCAGCATATGCCGGAGCATATGTTCTCAAATTGAGGTTCGGGAGGCAACTGTTTTCGCCGACTATTTAGTCGCATCTCGCAAATGGTGTAATTGGGTGTATTAACTGCACCAGATCCTGCTGCGCTACAGCGAGAAGGGGACACCTGGCATCGCGTCACCATCGGCGAGGCCATCAAGCTGACGGGTGCCAGCCGCAACACGCTCAAACAGCACTTCCGTGCCCTGGTCGAGCGCGGATATCGAACCGGCATGGCAGCGGTCGAGGCGTCTGGTATGAACTGCGCTGAGCCATATCGTGCCGATCGACCAGTTCGATTCGCGCTTGGGAATCGAACTGGGTCCGTCAATATGAATGGTTGAGCAGCCGACACTGCCGTCGTCGGCCAGTGTAGTGCTTTGGAATTGCTGAGACATTTCCTCCCCTTCAAGGGAAGCGTGTCGCAATGAATCCTCCTTCAAGGGGCGCGCACCGCATGAACGCCTCCCCTTCAAGGGGAGCGCACCGCATGAACGCCTCCCCTTCAAGGGGAGGGCAGGGTGGGGATGGGAAATCTTTTCCATGCCCTCGGCACATTTCTCACCTTCCCCTTCAAGGGGAGCGCACCGCATGAACTCCTCCCCTTCAAGGGGAGCGCACCGCATGAACTCCTCCCCTTCAAGGGGAGGGCAGGGTGGGGATGGGTTTAGCAAAGCAGAGGTATAGACCCATCCCCCTCCCAACCTCCCCCTTGAAGGGGGAGGTGTATCGCCCTCGTGGGTGTCCTGCATCGGATACCCACAACCCAACCTCCCCCTTGAAGGGGGAGGTGTATCGCCGATACCGCGCGGACACAGCCGCCCCTTCTATGTTATTCTGAAAAAAGCTTTTATAACCAATAAAAACTAGACAATTCCGATATTTTTTCATGAAATCGAATGCTGCTCGGGTTCCGGTCATTCTTTCCGGAGGGGTGGGCTCCCGTCTCTGGCCCGTCTCGCGAGAGGCGCATCCCAAGCCATTCATGCGCCTCGCCGATGGGCGGAGCTTGCTGCAAAAAACCTTCCTGCGCTTGGCGGCGTTGCCCGGCATTGACGAAGTTCTCACCGTCACCAACCGCGAGCTCTATTTCAAAACCGGTGACGATTACCGGGAAGTCAACGCCACCGGATTGCCGCTCGGTTTTATCCTCGAACCTTGCGGGAGAAACACGGCGCCCGCCATTGCCGCCGCCGCTCTCTATGCGGCGGAACGCTTCGGGGGAGAATCGGTGCTCGTCATCCTGCCCGCCGATCACCTGGTCGCGGACCAGGCTGCTTTCGCGGAAGCCGTAGACCGTGCCGCCCGTCTGGCGGGTGAAGGCTGGCTGGCTACATTCGGCATCAGGCCCGATTACCCCGAAACCGGCTATGGCTATATCGAGATAGATAACTCCGAGAACCTCATACCGCAAAGCGCCGCGGGGGCCTGGCGCGTGCGCCGTTTCGTGGAGAAACCCGATACCGAACTCGCGCACCGGTATGTTGAATCCGGGTGTCATTTGTGGAATTCCGGCATGTTCTGTTTCCGTGCCGACAGGGTGATCGAGGAGATGCAGGCTTGCGCGCCGGACGTAGTGGTCGCCGTGCAGGCGTGCCTTTCCGCCTCGCGCCGGACCAGCGGCGATAAGCTGCATTCCGTGGAATTGAGCCGGGAAACCTTCGAGCAAGTGCCGGATATCTCGATCGACTATGCGCTGATGGAAAAATCCGCCCGGGTCGCGGTCGCGCCCTGTGACATCGGCTGGAACGATATCGGTTCGTGGACCGCGATCGGCGACCTCACCGAGCCGGATCGCGCCGGCAACCGTGTTCTCGGCGAGGCGGTGCTGCATGACGTCTCCAACTGCTACATCCAGAGCGAGGAACGATTGGTCGGCGCGGTGGGGGTGGACAATCTCGTCATCGTCGATACGCCGGACGCCCTGCTGGTGGCGGGCAGGGACAGCGTCCAGGACGTGAAAAACATCGTCGGCCAACTCAGACTCGCCGGGCACGAGACGTACAGGCTGCACCGGACGGTTCATCGTCCCTGGGGCACCTATACCGTGCTCGAGGAAGGCCGCGGTTTCAAGATCAAGCGCATCGAAGTGAAGCCGGGCGCGTCGCTATCGCTGCAGATGCATCATCATCGCAGCGAGCATTGGGTCGTCGTCAGCGGCATGGCGAAGGTGGTGAACGGCGAACGGGAGTTGTACGTTAGCACCAACGAATCGACCTTCATCCCGGCCGGACATAAGCACCGCCTGGAAAATCCCGGGGTCGTCGAACTGGTCATGATTGAAGTGCAAAGCGGGGAATATCTAGGTGAAGACGACATTGTCCGCTTCGAAGATGTATACGGACGCTGCTGAATAATATATGGGCAATCCAACCTTGGGCGGAACGGCATTTCGATTTATCGCAGAAGGATATCGTCGGCATCTTTTATCAGGTATATGTTTCATTTCAATGCCGTGTCTCGATAGTGATCGTCCTTGATAAGTTTGGGTATGAGGCTCGAGCGCGGTATGGCGCGCGCTGGTTTTCTGTCGTCTGAACTCCACTGGTCAGCCAGTGCGCACCGCCATCTCATTGCTGTGATAGCTTCGTAACGACTATGCCGATTACAACCGTTCCTGTCGTTACCGTTGCCGTGCCTTCCTACAACCACGGGCGCTTTCTCGAAGAGGCTTTGGCGTCAATCTTTGACCAAGAGATACCGGTGGAGGTCATGCTGGCTGATGGCGGATCCAACGATGAAACGCTTCAGGTTATCCAAAAGTGGAAAGACAAGCTTGCTTGGTATCGCAGCGGCCATGACGCAGGCCAATCTTCGGCAATCAATGAGGCCATTGCCCGGGGCAAGGCGCCTTACGTCTGCTGGCTTAACGCCGACGACACATTCTTGCCCGGTGGATTGCAGGCGATGGTGACGGCTCTGGAATCTCATCCCGACGCTCCGGCAATATACGCCAAGTGCTGGACTACCAACGCTGCCGGCAAGCGATTGATGTCCTATGTTACCCATTCGTTTTCTGTGCAGATTCTGGCCAGCCGGTGCTTCATTGCTCAACCGGCGACTTTGATCCGGCGCTCAGCCTGGGAGAAAGTGGGGGGTGTCGATGAAAGCCTTCACTTCGCTTTTGATTACGACCTTTGGTGGCGCCTCTACAAGGCCGGGGGAAAGCTTGCCTACCTTCGGAAATATGCAGCGACCACCCGCGCTCACCTGGATACTAAAACTGCCGCTCAGCGCAAGAAGCACGTGCTGGAAGCTATGGGGGTCGTACGGCGCCATTTTGGTCGAGTGCCGATGAAATGGTATGTAACATGGCCGTACTCCGTCTGGGCGCGTAAAATTTACCATCAGGTTTTTAGCAAGAAGTCGGTGGGCATATGACGGATACTGCTATCCAAATTGAAGGGCGAGGCAAGAGCCATCACATCTTCGGGCACCCGCTTGACCGGTTAAAGCGTGCGTTGTTGCCGTTGCGCAAAAAAGATTTTCACCACTTCCATGTATTTAGGATATACGGCCGATGCAATTTTGAAGGCAAGCATGGGTGTGACTGAGATTATCACGCGATGATCCTGGACCAACTTTCCGGCATTTATCGTTTTCGGGGCTTCATCCTCGGTAGCGTTAGCCGGGAATTTACCTCGCGCTATCGGAACTCCATGCTGGGCGCGGCTTGGCTGGTGCTTCAACCGCTTGCGCAGATTCTCGTTTTCACGTTGATCTTCTCACAGGTCATGCGTGCGCGGCTGCCAGGGGTGGATAGCTCGTTCGGCTACAGCATTTTCCTCTGTTCGGGCCTCCTTACCTGGGGCGTTTTTGCAGAAATTGTCAGCCGTAGCCAGAATGTCTTCCTGGACAACGCCAATCTTCTCAAAAAACTGAGTTTCCCTCGCATCTGCTTGCCAATCATCGTCATTCTCAATGCCTGCCTGGGCTTTGCCATTATTTTCGGGCTGTTCACCGGGTTCCTGATTCTGTCGGGCAACTTTCCGGGCTGGGCGTATCTGGCCATTCTGCCGGTATTGGCGGTGCAGATTTTGTTTGCCATCGGATTGGGGATGATACTGGGCGTGCTGAACGTATTCTTCCGTGACGTCGGGCAACTTTTCGAAATCGTTCTTCAGTTCTGGTTCTGGCTCACTCCCGTCATTTACCCGCTTTCCACGCTTCCTGCCTGGGGCCAGCAGATAGTGATGTGGAACCCGATGACGAGACTGGTTATGGCGTATCAAGGCATACTGGTGCACGGTGAACTGCCTGACTGGGCTGGATTGCTGCCTGTTGCACTGGTGTCGTTGATTTTATGCCTGTTTGGACTGCGCTTGTTTCAGAGGCGTGCCGCCGAAATGGTGGATGAACTCTGATGGGCAGCATAGTTGTTACCGAACTGGGCAAGGCCTATCGTCAGTATCCCACCCGCTGGTCCCGCCTGCGGGAATGGTTAACGCCTTGGCGTGGACCGAACCACAGCCTGAAGTGGGTCCTGCAGGGCATAAGCTTTCGCGTATCTCCTGGCGAGGCCGTTGGCATCATCGGCATCAATGGTGCCGGCAAGAGTACTTTGCTCAAACTGATCACTGGCATCATCCAACCCACCACCGGCTCAGCGCAGATGGGGGGGCGAGCGGCGGCGTTGTTGGAACTCGGCATGGGTTTCCACCCCGACTTTACCGGTCGGCAAAATGCCATCATGGCAGGCCAGTTGCTTGGCCTGCAGGCTCGCGAAATCGGCCTGCTCATGCCATCAATTGAAGCTTTTGCCGAAATTGGCGAGTACATCGACCAACCCGTTCGCGTTTATTCCAGCGGCATGCAGGTCCGTCTGGCGTTTGCCGTAGCCACCGCCGTTCGGCCGGACATCCTTATCGTGGACGAAGCCCTCTCGGTCGGCGATGCCTATTTCCAACACAAGAGCTTCGATCGCATCCGCCGTTTTCGCGAGCAAGGGACCACGCTTCTCATCGTTAGCCATGATCGCATGGCTATCCAGTCGATCTGCGATCGCGCCATCCTGCTGGACCGCGGCCACCTGGTAAAAGGAGGCGCACCTGAAGAGGTGATGGATTTCTACAATGCCCTGATCGCCGAGCGGGGGAATGCAACTGTCACCCAACGGAAGACTGAAAGCGGCAGAGTGCAGACCATCTCCGGCTCAGGCGAAGCTACTGTTGCCGGCATCACTCTTCTCGACGATATGGGTAATCCTGTCGAGGCGATTGATGTCGGCGCCCCTGTGACCTTGTGCGTCAGGGTGCGGATCAATGCGCCGATTCCCCGCCTTGTTTTGGGCTACATGATCAAGGACAGGTTGGGGCAAGCAATGTTCGGAATTAACACCCATCTGCTGGAAATGCCGATCGAAAACATGCGGGCCGGCGAGATGGTTGATTATCGATTTGCCTTTCAAGCGAATCTTGGCCCGGGAAGCTATTCGGTGACGGTCGCATTGCACCGCGACGCCACACATGTTTCCCACAATTACGAGTGGAAAGACCTGGCATATTTATTCGAGGTCATAAACCTGACCAAGCGGACTTTTTCTGGATGCAGTTGGTTAGAACCTGAATGCACCATCTCACGCAGGGATTCGCCGGAGGCGGTTCATGAATAATCGATTTGAAGACTTTTACGTCCGCTTGGAAGACAAGTTCCGTGGCACCCGGTCGGATATCAAGTCTCGACTGGCGGTCTACCTGGAGGTGTTGGGTGTTCTCCCGTCCGTGTGCCGTGGCTCCCGGATACTGGATATAGGATGCGGTCGTGGAGAGTGGCTGGAATTATTGAGCGAGCATGGTTGGCAAGCGTATGGCCGGGATCTGAACGCTGTCATGGTCAACCGCTGCCAGAGCCTGGGCCTCGATGTTGCCTGTGAAGATGCGCTGGAGCATCTTCGCGGCCTCCCCGATTCGAGTTTGTGCGCGATCACCGGATTCCATATCGTCGAGCACTTGCCTTTTGAGATTCTGCTTGAATTGTTTTCAGAGTCGCTGCGCGTTTTGATGCCGGGAGGCGTGGCGATTTTTGAGACGCCAAATCCTGAAAATGCGCAGGTCGGCAGCCACACCTTTTATCTTGACCCGACTCATATGCGTCCATTGCCCCCTTCCTTGCTTGCATTCGTGGCAGAGGATGCCGGCTTTAAAGGCATCAACATTTTACGATTACACCCTTACCCGGAATATGGAGTGGCTCGAATCGGTGCCGCAGCAGGCGTCGAGAATCTATCCGCTCAAGTGCTTTTTGGAGCGCAAGACTATGCGGTTATTGCGTCAAAAGGGGGCGAATCGGCACAACCGGCGATTGACCAGGTTGGAGCGGTTATTGAGAAGATTTACCGGAGTGAAACATCGGCCGCACTCAATGTTGGCTTGGAATTAAAAGCCCAGGGCGAGCAGATTGAAGAGTTGACGAGAGTTTTGAAAGAATCGGAGGCGGACCGTGCGGCGCGGGCAGTGCAGATCGAGGAGTTGACGCGGCTTCTGAAAGAATCGGAGGCGGACCGTGCGGCGCGGGCAGTGCAGATCGAGGAGTTGACGCGGCTTTTGAAAGAATCGGAGGCGGACCGTGCGGCGCGGGGCAAGGAGATCGAGGCGCTGGCGGCAGATTTGCGCGCTTTGTGTTCTCGCCCGGCATTTCGTTGGACAGCCAGGTCACTAAGTTGGCAAGAGGCGACAAGATTGGCGGAGCGAGTTGGAATGCCCATTTTGAAATGATGAAATCGCTCAATACCATCGCTGTAGATTTAACCCCGATTCTCCCCGGGGGCGAGAACGGGGGCGCGAAAATTTTTGTAATCGAATTGCTGCGCCGGCTGGCCGAAATGGCGCCCCGGACCAAATTCGTATTGCTTACGCAAGCCGCCTCGCACGAAGAACTGGCCGCATTGGATGGCCCGAATATGCGGCGACTGATCGTCGTCGGTCCCGTAATGGCGAACGCCCTTCGGTCGCGTTTGATTGGCCTGGCTTCCCGTGTGTTACCCTATTTGCCCGCTAGGCTGAAGCGTGCTGTCAGCCGCATCGGCTACAGCCTGAACACGATGCTGAAGCGTAGCGGTTCTGGCGCGCTGCTGCACGATATGGGCGCCGATCTGCTCTTCTGCCCCTTTACTGCTCCCACGTATTTCGAACCGGGGATCCCGACTGTCTGCACGATTTACGACCTGCAGTACAAAACCTATCCGGAGTTCTTTGCCGCAGAGGATGTGGCTCATCGCGACCGCACCTTCGTCGAAGCCTGCCGCCGCGCAACCGCATTGGCCGCAATCTCTGATTACTCCCGGGATTCCGCCGTTGCCTACGGCAGGCTTGACCCGACGCGCATTCGCACCATCCACCTGCGCATGGCACAGCGAATCTCGCGTGAAGCCGGGCACGAGAAGGGCATCTTGAGCCGCCTTGGCCTTTCCGCGCAACGATACCTGGTCTACCCCGCCAATTTCTGGAAGCACAAAAACCATGAAATGCTGTTTACCGCCTTTGGTATGGTCTGTCGTGGCGGATTGGCAGCGGATATCAAACTGGTCTGCACTGGGGCCCCGGGCGCGCGGCAAGAATGGCTGATGAGCGCAGTACACACCATGGGCCTGGGCGATCGAGTTCTCTTTCCTGGGTATCTGCCCGACTCCGGGTTGGCCGCATTGATAGCCAATTCCAGTGGCGTGGTGTTTCCTTCGCTTTATGAGGGTTTTGGGTTGCCGGTCATCGAGGCCATGGCCGCAGGCGTTCCGGTGGCGTGCAGCAATACTACTTCCCTTCCCGAAGTAGCGGCCGATGCG
>JAIESJ010000192.1 GCA_019746155.1 Burkholderiales bacterium | reverse complement strand
CGTAGAGCACGGCAGCGTCGATGCGCTTCGCCTGCAGGCTGGTCACGATCACCTCGCCCTGCATCTGCTGCCAGGTGACCGACACGCCCTCCTTCCTGAAGATGAACTGGCCGAGGCGGTCGGCGCAGCTGCCCTTCGGCACGCCGACAGTCTTGCCGTTCAGCCACTTCACCGCCTCGCGGTAATCCTTGAACTGCGGGGCGTCCGCACGGACCATCACCAGGCCGCACATCCGGCCGGGCGACATCTCGTTCACCGCGACGATACTGATGGGCGCAAGATTGCGCTTGGTGGTCGCGACGATGGAGGGGTTGTCGCCGATGTAGCCGATCTGCTGCTTGTTGGCGACGAGATCGGTGATGACCGGCGGCCCCTGCAGGTTGCGCTTCCACTCCACCTTGCTGCCCTTCGGCAGCCATTTCTCCCACAGCTTTGCCTCCTTCATGATGACCGTGTCCCACGCGCCGGTCCATGCCAGCCAGTAGTTGGTCTTGATCTCCACGGGTGCGCCGTGGGCGTTCGTCGCCTTGGCGGCGATCGATTTCCAGGTCGCGGCTGAGTTGTCTGCGGCGAGAACGGGCAGCGCGCTGGCAAGCGCGGCACCTACCGCAATGCTGCGGAAAAACGTGATCATGCCTGGCCTCCTTTGATGGACGGATGTGCTACGGGTTCTGATCGCCCGCATGCTGGATGTCGTCGCGCGCTTACCGACCGGCACCCGGCACGGCACGCAACGATTCTCCAGTGAGCTTCTGGAACTTCTCGTGCTCCTCGGCGCTCATGTGAAATGTATTCTCTTCGAGGGGATATGTGCCGGCAATGCAGTCGTCGCGGTAGCCGCGCAGCCCGTCCTCGATGAGCGGACCGACGTTCACGTAGGCGCCGCGATTCTTGGGGATGGGGAAGGCGCTGTAGCCGACTACGTCGCCGCTGATGTGATAGATGCCGTCGCTCACGCGGCCGCCGCCGAGGGTCACGACGGGCACCGGCAGCGTGCGGGTAAGGTAGGCCGCAAGCTCCGTGGGGACCTGCTCGAGGATGAAGGCGAATACGCCCGCCTCGACGAACGCGCGTGCGTTCTCGACGATCTCCCACGCCTCCGCGGCAGTCTTTCCCTTGATGCCGAAGCCGCTTTGCTCGGTACGTCTGGACGCTTGCATGCCAATGTGTCCCATCACCGGAATGCCGGCGCGCACGATCTCGGCAATGTATTCCGC
Organism: Burkholderiales bacterium; assembly: GCA_019746155.1. Lineage (GTDB taxonomy): Bacteria > Pseudomonadota > Gammaproteobacteria > Burkholderiales > SG8-41 > CAKKQX01. The sequence goes on along the minus strand of JAIESJ010000192.1, from coordinate 10,351 downwards.
CGTGTACTTGTTGCCCTCGCACTTGACCGCGTCGGCGCCGCCCTCGGACACCAGCCGACCGGCGTTGCGGATCGCGTCCTCCTTTGAGAGATGATAGCTGAGGTACGGCATGTGGCCGACGATCAAGCCGTACTTCGCGACGCGGCTGACCGCCTGCGTCATGTACAGTTGCTCCTCGAACTTCACCGTGGTAGGGTCGGTGTGCGCGAAGAGCGACATCGGTCCGGCGTTCCCGATCACCAGCAGGTCAAAGCCGACGCGGTCAGCGATCGCGGCCATGGGCGCGTCGTAAACGCCGATCGACGTGATCCGCTCGCCATTCGCCTTCTTCTGGCGCAAGTAATTTAGCGTCACTTTCTTGCGTGGCATCTCGCTCACAGGGGCCTCCTCTCGATGGGAAAGATCGTGCGATGAGCCGAATTATGGCCGCCTTTTTTGCTAATATCTGTCGCATATGCGACAGAAACTGTAAAATGAATGTCGCGCGCGAGACAGATAGGAGGCGGGCCAATGGGCGAGATCAATCCTTGGTACTGGAACAAGATCAATCTGTTTGATCACGTCGCGCCGGAGGGCCGGCAAGCCTTCCTGCAGCGATCGGAGCGGCGCGAATACCGCCGCGGCGAGCACATCTTTCGCGCCCACGACCCCGCGAACCGCGTGTTCTTTCTCGAGAGCGGGCTGGCGAAAATCTATTACCTGTCGCAGCGCGGCGCGCTCACCATCTTCTGGTTCTGCGTTCCCGGCGATCTCTTCGGGGCCGGCGGAATTACCGGTTCGCTGGAGCAGTCCGTATACGGTCAAGCGGTGGACCGCTCGGCCGTTTACGCTATTTCGCGGACGGCATTCGAGGAGGTATTGCACGCCCACCCGCAGATCGCGCTCAACGTGATCAAGCTGATGGGCGCACGGCTGCGGCTGGCGTGCGACGCGATGACCGACAGGGTTACTCAGAAGACCGATGCCCGCCTCGCCCGTGTGCTGCTGCGTCTCGCGCGCAACTGGGGCGACATCACTCCGGCCGGCGTACGCTTCCGCGTGCGGATCAGCGATCAGGAGCTCGCCAACATGATCGGCGCGTCCCGGCAGACCGTGAACCGGGTGCTGGGAGAATTTAACTCGGCCGGTTGGGTCGGTCGCGACGGCCGTACTCTCATACTGCGGGACGCGGTCGGCCTCAACGAACTGCTCGCACGGGCTGACCGCGACGACACCGCGCGATCCACGACGAAACGGGCCCATTTTCGCTTTGAGTCGCGACGATGGTAGCGTCCGTCAAGCTGGTGTAAATTCCGGTGGGCATCTCCGGCCGGTTGATCAGGGCGCTGACCATGGCTTGGCGCACCTTCGGCACGCAGGCCCACAGGTTGCGCATGAAATGCACCCGGCAACGCTGCCCACTGGCAGCGAACACCTGGGCCATCGCCGCTTTCAGTCCTTCGTGAGCATCCGAGATCACCAGCTTGACGCCGGTCAGGCCGCGTCGCCGAAGTCCCCGTAGAAACTCGAGCCAGAATCCCTTGGCTTCGGATTCGCCCACTCCCAGTCCCAGAATCTCCCGCCGCCCGTCGGTGTTGACCGCGCAGGCGATGATTGCCGCCATCGAGCCCCCCCGCCCGGCCTGCCGCACCTTGAGGTAGGTGGCATCCGGCCAGAGATAGGCCATTCGCCCTCGATGGGGCGTTCGAGGAAGGAATCCACGCGCTCATCGATTTCCGCACACAGCGCGGAAACCTGAGATTTGCTGATCCCCGTCATTCGCCACTGCGTTCATGAAGTCCCGCTCCAATCGGGTTGGAAACCTCATAGTCCATCAGCTTCGCCAGAGCGCCTTCCCCCAGCGAACGCAGAAAATCTTCGCTTCCCTGTTGCCTTAGCCACTGCACAAATGCCATGCTGTCTTCAGCCATCGTCTTCTCCTCGGTCAAGTTGATCTTCGCAAACTCAACCTTACCGGAGATCTCGATGGCCACCACCATCAGCCGCCAGATTTACACCCCTACCGTGGACTCTACCCGACGGCAGGTTGCGCGCAGCCGGAGCACAGGGTCGATGGCGGTCTCGAAGCGTGGTTCAAGGTCACTCTGAGAAGGCCATCAACGAGTGTAGGTCCGGACTACATGAGCATTGAATACGCACTCCTCAGGGGTTGCAGTAGCCGCAGCGGCCAGGGTCGGCGGTGTTCCGGTCCGTGCGTTCACGGGTCACGCGATGCGGGCATTTCACGCAGCCCAGCACATCCGCTTGCGGTTCCCGCGTGGGTGCGCCGCAGTCCTCGCCCTCCGGGCGCACGACCAGATGGTGCTCGGGGAATCCCCATTGCCGGGCAAAGGCCTCGGCCGCCGCCCAGTCCCGCGCCAGCAGATGAGCGAAGTTCGCCTTGCCCTGCGCTACCCCGACGACCTCCAGCCCGTGCAGGTCGTCAACCCAAATCAGAAATTCCACGTTCCAGGGAAACATCCCCGCGAACGGGTCGGGCCCGAACGAACCCTCGCTGGCGAGCCCGAGCGGCAGGCCGGACAGCTCCATGCCGATGCGCGCCTTTTTTCGGGCCGTTTCCAGCTGGGTCCCAAAGCGCGGGATGTCCCGGGTAAACGTGCCCAGGAGGTCGGTGTCGAAGCCGTCGAAATGGCGGACGCGGCAGCCCAGTGCGTTCTCGAGCACCGGTGCAATCACCCGCTCCTTGCCGTGCTGGGTGAGAAGCGCAATCCTTTGCCCGACATAGCCCGACATCATGCGGCCTCCAGTCCCAGCGGATGCCAGCCGCCGGCGCTGTAGCGGGTCAGGTGTCCGTCATGGAGGTGCCACAGATGCAGCCAGCCATGCGCCAGCAACTGGCGCACCACGGCGTGCCGCTGAATCACGCGGTCGATGGCCTGCTGCGGCGCGTCGATGACCACGGTAAGGCGCAAGGGCTCGTGCACCCAGCGCTGACCATCGTGCAGGGACTGCTTGGACAAGCCGATGCGCAGATCCCCGCCGTTGCCCTCGAACACCCCGATATGGCCGCCGACCACGTTGTGCAGCACCTTGTTGCCGCTGCCCAGCCGATCCGGCTCGCAGGTGGAGGCATGGTATTGCCAGTTGATCCAATGCGTGACCAGCATCGGGGCGGTCATCAGCAGTTCCAGCACGCTGCCATCGGCGTCATTTTCCGCGTCGTAGTCATGCAGGAAGCTGCGGCCATCCAGCACCACACCGCGTGTACGGTGCCGCGGCGCGATGATGAACGCGGCGTTGCCGGCCAGCCCCCATTCAGGGCGGGTCTGCGCGCCATCATTGGCGCGACGGCGCAGCTGAGCCAACAGATGCGCATGCCCGCCACGCGGGTCCAGTCCCAGGTGCGGTGCGCGTTCGCGCCGCACCTGGTCGCAGGCCTGATCGAAGGCAGCTCGCGCACGTGCCCACCCGGTCTGGGCTGATGGCGGCAGCAGGTCGAGATCAAACCACTCGACTTCATCTGTCGTGGTGTTGTGCAAGGCAGCGACAAACACCGTCTGCGCCGGTATGACGATGCCTCTGGCCGCCAGGCCGAAACGTACGGCGGGATCGTTGAGGAGTTGCGCCAGCGCGCGGGCATTCACCTCGCCGGTCTGGCCGCAGCAGGCACCGCAATCGAGCGCTGCTGCATGAGCGTTATTGACACTTTGGCTACCGTGACCGACCAGCAGTACCAGTGGCGCGAGGTGTTGATCCAGACCCATGGCATGCAGGACGCGAGCAGCCAGATCCACCTTGGTGGGGATATCGATACCGGCCAGCGTCGGCCGACAAAGCGGGCGATAGCGCGCGGGCAAGCCGGCCAGATCGTCGCGGGTGCGTGCGGCGACGGATGGGCTCAGCCAACGGGCCAGCTTGCCGAGATAACCGACGCCGGCGGCTTCGACAAACGAAAACGCAGCGCTCGGCCAGCGGCTGCTCGCTTGCCACTGCTCGGTCCACGCGAATCGGCGCCGCCGGGCTTGCTGCGCAGTGCCATGCGCATGCTCTGAATGCTCGCCCCCATCCGGCGCCCCTGGAATGATGCAATCCGAGACTTCCAGTGCTGGCGCAAGCAGCCCCGGCAGTTGGGGTCGGCGGGCGTCCGTCGCTAGAGGTGTATATGCGACGGGCAGACCGAAAAAGCCGGCAAAACCGATGGTTTGAATCGCAGGCCATGCCGCTTCGAGGGCGCGACGCAGGCGCTCACTGCGCACATCGATGCAGAAAACAGCCTGCAGTTCAATCGCTTGTTGGGACTCTGCCAATGTGTCAGGGCTTGCAGCCACGCTGAGCTTGCGGGCCAGCTGACGCTGGTAACCCGCTTCCAGCGCGAGCTGCCAAACTTCGTCGACCCTTAGCGCACGCTCGGCTGCTGCAAGCAGCGCCGATGCCTGACACCATGATGCGTGCAAGGCGGCGAATGCCCGTTGGGCTGAGGCATCAGCCTTGCACTCCAGCAGGATCGCCCCCCATGCCAGGCGAATGGCCAGCAGCTCGCGTAAATTTTCATCGGTTTGGCCTGCCTGCCGTGCCTGCCAGCCGAGGTAAGCACACCAGGAGGCCCAGCCGTTGACCGTCAGCAGGACGGCTTCCAAATAATCGGCCCAGACGGCTTGCGGCAGGCCCAAGCGCTGCAAAGCCCAGCGCTCAGCATCGAGCCGTGTGGCGGGCAGCGCGTTCAGTCGCTTGCCCAGATCGGGCAAGCCCATCAAGACCCCGATGCCGTGGTCGTGGGTCAGGGTATCTCGCCAGAAGGCATACAGCCCTTGGTGGCGATCGGGCTGCCAGTCGGCCTGATGCTGGTCGAAATAAGCCGCACAGGTCTGACTGACCTGATGGGTGATCGCCTGCCGCCAGGACAGGCGCGTGTGACGTGCCGGGTCGTCGTCGAGGACATCGATGAGTAGGGGCAAGCGGGCGATGTCCGGCGCTCGACTCAAGGCATCGATGCACTGCGATGCACTCGGTGCGCCCGCATCCGAATGGGGCAGGGTTACCAGTGCGTATTCGAGATCGTCCACGGTGACGCGTCCCTCGTCCCAGGCCTGGCGCAGGTAGGCGCGCGGCGGGAAGACCTGGATGTCGCCGAGTACCGCCATGCGTGCGGCAACTTGCCGCAAGGGCCAGTCGATCCGTCCCCAGTGTGGATTGACCGCAATCGCGCGGTCGAGCGGCCAGGCCGGCGCGATGGCCCGACAGGCCTGCTCACAGGCCGCATCAATGTGAGCGTACAGCGCTTCATTGGCCAGTTGCGTGACAAGGGAAGGTTCAAACGGCGCTTGGGCCATTCTGCCAAGGCCCGCTGGTGTGCTGGGGCTTGCGATGTCTATCGTGTTCACGTTGTTCTCCTGAGGCGCGCTTTATTGCGGAACGGCGGCAGAAGCCATGTCGGACTGCGCGGGGCGGTATGCAGTTGATACAGAGCCCGCCCAGCGTGTCGGCCAGTGCTTCAAGGCGAAGCGGGTGTAGAGCTCGTCGATATAGAACCCTGCATAACTCCAACGTCGCCAGGCTGCCAAACCACGGTGAGGTCCCTGCAGGATGGCGAGGCCGAGGTACATCAAGGCCATGCCCAACAAGGTCACGATGCCGGCCACGTGGTTTGGCGCATTGCTGACACCCAGGGGCATGACATGGCCGAGCAGGGCTGCCGAAGTCAGCAGCACCGTCATGCCGAAGCCAGCAAGCAGGCGAAGCCATGGCGGCGGTGTCGCGTCACTTATTTGCGCGGGCAGCCAGAAAATCGGCGCCCAGGCCAGCGCCAGGACGGCGCTCCACCACCAGGGCCAGACCGCGCCAGTGCTGAGGCTTTGGACCAGCGCGACCGTCGCAAAGGCCAGCACAGGGGCAGCCAGCAGACTGAAACGCATCGTGTCGGACGCCCCATGCATCATCTGCAGCCGGGTTTGCCGCACAACAGTGGATGCCGAGAGAAAGGTGTGCGCTTTGTACAGAGAGTGGCCGATCAGGTGCAGCACTGCCAGCTGGTACAGGCCCAAGCCGCATTCGAGCACCATGAAGCCCATCTGCGCCACGGTGGACCAGGCCAGCCGTACCTTGATGCTGATGCGGGTCAGCATGACAAAGCCAGCCAACAGGGCGGTGCTCAGTCCGAATATCACCAGCAACCAGCGGGCGAACGACGAAGCGTCCAGAAGTGGTGCAAAGCGGATGAGGACGTACCCACCCAGATTGACAACTCCGGCATGCAGGAGCGCGGAGACAGGCGTAGGCGCTTCCATGACCTGTATCAGCCAGCCGTGCACCGGTAACAGCGCGGTACGCACGATTACCGCCAGGACCAGGCAGACCGCGCTCAGCTGCAGCGCGACAGATGCCCCGTGGCTGGCGACATGCCGCAGCAGCTCGGAAATCGAACCGTTGCCAATCTCCAGGTAGGCCAACGCCGCCGCGGCCATGAGCAAGGCGTCGGCCAGTCGATCAGCAATTCGCTTTTTGTGTGCAGCGAGCAGGGCGAACGGCCGATCGGGGTAAAAGCAAAGTAACTGCTGCAGTGCCACGCCTGCCCATGCCCAGGCCGCAAACAGCACAAGCCAGTGATCCGCGAGCAAGAGGATTTGTACGGCAGCCAGCACACTGGACAGCCCGACTACATAACGCCTCTGGCCGAGTTCACCCTGCAGATAGCGCGCGGAGAACACGCCGATCACTGTACCCAGCAGTTGAACCAGCACAGCCAGCCAGGCGCTGAGTTGACTGATCATCAGACCTGGCAGGAGGCGACCGACTTGTCCCTCATAGCCAAGATGCTGACCGAGCCATTGGATGGCGAGCGTGGTCAGAGCGGACACTGAGGCAAGACTGGACAGGATAGCGAACCCCGTCCATACGACCCCGCTGCTGCCCTTTGACGATCTGGCAAGCAGGGCGACGAGCAGCATGAATACGGCGGGCGCTAAGGCGCAAACCGCGGGTAGTAGATCGGACATAGCCATGGCGAGGTCTCATAAAACGAACTGGCGCCATCTTGCTCGCCGACTATTGTTCTGTAAAATACATTGATCCGAACATATCTATATACAAAATAGAACGAATGAATCTGGAGCAGCTGAACTTCCATCACCTCCTTTATTTCTGGAGGGTTGCAAAGGCCGGTCACCTCACACGCGCGGCCCAAGCGCTTCACACCTCTCAATCGGCGCTGTCGGCGCAGATTCGGCAATTGGAAGATCGCCTGGGCGAGGCGCTGTTTGCCCGGGAGGGGCGCCGTCTGGTGCTGACCGATACCGGACATCTTGTCCTTTCTTATGCCGAGAGCATCTTTGGTCTGGGCCAGGAAATGCTCGGCCGTTTGCAGGGACGCAGCGAGGGCATGACGAGGCTGCGCGTGGGCAGCGTGGCCACCTTGTCGCGCAACTATCAGGAAAACTGGATTCGGCCGGCACTCGCCAATCCCGCCGTCGTGGTAACCCTCGAATCCGGCTTGCTGGAGGGGCTACTAGAGCGCCTGACGCAGCATCAGCTCGACGTCGTCCTTGCTAACGAGACAGTACCGGTCGACCCGGATCGCCCCTTGCACTGCCGCTTTCTCGGCAGCCAATCGGTCTCGCTGGTCGGCCTTGCCAGTGGCTGGCAAGGCCGCACGCTGCGCGTTCCCGACGATTTGAATGACGTGGAAATTGCCCTGCCGGGGCCTCGTCACGCCATCCGGGCGCAATTCGATGCCTTGTGTGAGTCCGCTGCGGTCAAACCCCGCCTGCGGGCCGAGGTCGATGACATGGCCATGCTCCGACTGATCGCCCGGGACAGCGGTTGGTTAACGGTATTGCCTGAAGTCGTGGTGCAAGACGAGCTCCGCACGGGAAGCATCGTCGTGGTAGGCCAATCTACTCAATTGCAGGAGCACTTCTACGCGATTACAGCGCCACACCGGCATCGCATCGATGTCTTGGAGCATCTGCTTGCCGGGTCGCCCGGCGCAGCGCGGGTGTAACGTCCGGCCCATGAACCCGGGCAGCGACGGTGCAGTAGTCGCGCCCGGCGAGATCATCTCCGCGTCTTGCCGTGCACTGCAGGACTTACAGACTTACACCACCTCATGAGACACAAGCCAGAGATCGACTCGAGCGTTGGGGTAATGCACTGCCCATCCAGGAACAACCAACAACCGTTGGCAGTAACACACGCGCAAGTCACGGATGCATAAGGCCGTTTGCGTGCGCTCCGGCGAAGAAGTTGGTGCAGGTTTTGAGAGAACTGAGAGCAGAAGAGAGTCGAACCAGGCGACTTCAGGACGCCGGGCCGATACGGCGTGGCACTTGCAGATCGGCGCCGAACCCCGCGTGGTGTCGCGGAACCCGGAAATGAAAACGCCCAACCGATAGAGGTTGGGCGTTGAATGGTGGTGGCCAAGGGCGGAATCGAACCACCGACACAAGGATTTTCAGTCCTCTGCTCTACCAACTGAGCTACTTGGCCCGTACTGCAAACTTCAAAAAACACCAGCGCACAAGGATTTTAGTTTCGACATAACATCGCGGGCGCGATATGAGTCCCCACTGAAATCGCCAAGGCGATTTTGGCTCCGGCCGCAACGAGCCGCCGAAGCGGCGGTCGATAACGAAAGGGCGCTATTTAAACCTTAAAGCCGTTTCCCGTCAAGGCGAAACGGCATTTACAGGCCGCAGTTAAGCTGCTGCGCGACGCAAATATATCGCTTGGCATACACCAGCAGCAGCCCGATCCAGACTAGGAGCAAGAACGCAACAAATGGAATGTGCTTGTCGATGACGATGCGCGGCGTGATATAGCGCGCCGCCCTCACGAACAGGTCGGTCCCTTTCCTGAACAGCTGGTAAATGAAATTCTCGTCGCGCCGCGCGCCGGCGAAAATAAACATCACCGCGCGGCCCAGAAACAGGTAGATCGCCACCTGCACCAGGGCGAGCAGTATGGATACCAGGGTGAACTCGACGGGCATGTTCAGGGGCCAGTTCCGATGGTCATCGTCGCCATTGTAACCGAGGCCACGATATCTCCAAAAACAGGAAGCCCCGCCAGCCTCCCCCTTCCTCTCGCCGGTTATCTGGAGAGAGGAAGGAGGGATGAGGGAGTGCGGGGCTTCTGTTTTACCGGATTCCGGCTCGCGCCGGGCAATTCGCGCCGATTACAAAACTGCGGCGTTCATCACATATCCATGCCGCCCATGCCACCCATGCCGCCCATGCCGCCATGGCCGTGACCGCCGCCGGATTCCTCCTTCGGCAGTTCGGCCACCATGGCGTCGGTGGTGAGGATCAGGCCGGCTACGGACGCGGCGTTCTGCAGCGCGCAGCGCGTGACTTTGGTCGGATCAAGCACACCCATCTCGACCATGTCACCGTACTCGCCGGTGGCGGCGTTGTAACCGAAGTTGCCCTTGCCCTCGAGCACCCTGTTGACCACGACCGAAGGCTCGTCACCCGCGTTTGCAGCGATCTGACGCAGCGGCTCTTCCAGCGCGCGCAGCACGATCTTGATGCCGGCATCCTGGTCATGGTTGTCGCCCTTGACCTTGCTGACCGCGTTACGGGCGCGCAGCAGAGCTACTCCGCCGCCGGCGACAATGCCTTCTTCGACCGCCGCGCGGGTTGCGTGCAGGGCGTCTTCGACGCGCGCTTTCTTTTCCTTCATTTCCATCTCGGTCGCGGCGCCAACCTTGATCAACGCCACACCGCCGGCGAGTTTCGCCACGCGCTCCTGCAGTTTTTCCTTGTCGTAATCGCTGGTCGCCTCTTCGATCTGCTTGCGGATGCTCTTGACGCGGCCTTCAATCGCCTTGGCATCGCCCGCGCCGTCGATGATGGTGGTTTCTTCCTTACCCACCTCGATACGCTTGGCCTGGCCGAGGTCCTTCAACGTCGCTTTTTCCAGCGACAGACCCACTTCCTCGGCGATTACGGTGCCGCCAGTGAGGATCGCCAGGTCTTCCAGCATCGCCTTGCGACGGTCGCCGAAACCAGGGGCTTTCACGGCGCAGGTCTTGAGAATGCCGCGGATGTTGTTGACCACCAGGGTCGCCAGCGCCTCGCCTTCAACTTCCTCGGCGATGATGAGCAGCGGCTTGCCGGCCTTGGCCACCTGCTCCAGCACCGGCAGCAGATCGCGGATGTTGGAGATCTTCTTGTCGTGCAGCAGCACGTACGGATTCTCGAGCAACACCTGTTGCTTGTCGACGTTGTTGATGAAATACGGCGACAAATAGCCGCGGTCGAACTGCATGCCCTCGACCACTTCGAGTTCGTTCTGCAGCCCCGAGCCGTCTTCCACGGTGATCACGCCTTCCTTGCCGACCTTGTCCATCGCGTCGGCGATGATCTTGCCGATATCGGCATCGGCGTTGGCGGAGATGGCGCCGACCTGGGCGATT
>JAIESJ010000083.1 GCA_019746155.1 Burkholderiales bacterium | reverse complement strand
CGCATCTGCGGCGGCGCAGCCGAGAGGTCGCTAGTAGGCAATGCAGTTTTCGCACACGGTGCCGCGCACGTCCTTGCGCAGGTGCGCCTCGCGCAGCCTGACGAACGGTTCGGAGTTCCAGGCCGCCATGAACGACTGCCGGGTAAGATCGCCCATGGTCCAGTGGGCGGTCGCGTCAAAGCAGCACGCCGAGAGCTTGCCTTCCGCGGTGACGTGGCCCTCGGTGAACGCCGACCAGCACGGCAGCGGCTCCCGCAGTGCGCCGAGCCGCCCCTGATTGCCGGCGGTCGGTCGGTAGCCGAGTTCTTTTTCGCGCTGGGTCGCGAACGCGCCCATCGAATAAAGCGGGAGCCAGTAGTGCTGATCCACGTACGGCCGCACCCGTTCGCTGAGAAGCCGTTCCATTTTCATCAGCTGGCTGCCGTCGTATCTGATGGAAGACGAGTAAAGGCCGGTCTTGTAGGCGCTGCGGCTGCGTATTTCCCAGGCGCTCTTGATATTGTCGAGCGCTTTGTGAAAAAGCCTGCCCGAGACGCCCATGATTTTCTCGAACTGCTTCTCGTCGGCGGCGTTTACCGACCACTTGAGCGAGTCGAGCCCGGCTTTCATGCATTCTTCCACCGCCTCGGGGAACGCCATCGAGGCATTCGAGGTGAGAAAAATGTAGGGCATCCTGATTTCGCTCTTGAGATAGGCGATGCAGTCCACGAGGAGCCGCGGGTTCATGAATGATTCACCGAGATAGAACACCCCGATTTCCTCGACGCCCGCCTCGCGCATCTCCCGTGTGATGCGCTTGAACAGCCCGAAATCCATGTCCCATTTGGGCTGCACCTCGCGGGTGCGCAGCGCGCAAAAGCCGCAGCGGTAGTTGCAGCGCGGCGAAATCTCGATCTTGACGCTTTTCGGCGCCGGCAACACCGCATGCTGGTATTGGGAGGGGATTTTGGTGATATTGTCGATGCGTTCAGTGATGGCCGCCATCGCATGCTTCTCTCTGGATTTTCAAGTTAATACAGCCAATGTTACCGGGGTCCTGTGGCGGTGTTATTGATCCCAATCAAGTTTCGCGTTACCGTTTTGCCATGACCAGGATTTCCCCGGCCGGCGATAATCTGCGGACGGCAATCAGTGCCGCGACCTGGCGCGCCAAATACCGGCGCAGCAGCGCCGGGGGCGCGCCGGAACGCAGTATCGAAGATACCTGGCTCACGCGTTTCGTGCGCGGGCCGTTTTCCCCGCAGGCCGTCGTCGACTTCGAGGGCATTGCCGCGACCGCGGCAATTTCCAAGACCATCAATGTCCCGGAGAACCTGGGCTTCGAGGCGTTCTGTTCTTTATATGAAGAAGCTTATGCGCTGGGGCTGAAAGGCTGCACGACCTTCCGTCCCAATCCGGTGACGGGCTCGGTGCTGACACCGCGGGCCGTGGCGGAGGCGCCGGCGCATTGCTGCGGCATAGAACGCGAGGCGGATTAGGAGCGCGTCCTTGCGCGATCGAGAAGCGCCTGCCAGCCTGGTGTGGTAGCGAGAGACCTGGCTGATTGCGTGGCATCGAGGAGGGCGGCGCAGGCCAACTCGTCATCCGCGAGCGGGTCCTCGGTCGCAAGCTGGTGCGACAGCACCGCAAGATCGGCATCCGATGCATCATGCCCTTCACCGCCGCGACGCAGGATGCGTTCCTTGAGCACTGTTTCCGGAGCCTGCAGCGAGGCAATGGCGAAAGACGCGCCGAGTTCGCATGCCAGATCCCGCATGAGGTTGCGCTGCCAGCGCCTGAGAAAGGCGGCATCAAGGATTACGGTGTAGCCGGCCTTGAGGATGTCCCGGGCGATCTGCGCAAGATGCCGGTAGACGCGCCGAGTGGTTTCCTCGGTATAGATACCGGATGTCACGCCGCTGGCAGAGCGTTCAAGCACGGCCATGTGGTGCAGACGCTTGCGTTCCACGTCGGACCGGATGCGGACCGCCCCCAATGCCTGCAGCAGCGCGTGCGATGCCATTGATTTTCCCGATCCGGACAGGCCGTGCATGATGATGAGGAACGGCTTGGGAAGCGGAGTGAAGCGCTGGGCGAGATCGAGGTAACTGCGATATGCCCCGAGCAGACGCTTGCGTTCGGCATTGCCGATTCCCGGCTGGTGCGCGCGCAGACAATGAACCTTGGCGCGCACCATCGCGCGATACACCAGATAAAAGCGCAGCACCGTCATGGCGCCGTAGTCGCCAGTGAACTCCAGATAATCGCTGAGAAACAGAAAGGCGAAATCCGGGCGGCCGCGGTCAATGAGGTCCATGACCAGAAAGGCGACTTCGCTTGCAACGTCGATCCAGCGCAGCTCCGCGCTGAACTCGATGCAATCGAAGGGCGTGATTTCGCCGTCGATCAGCGCGATGTTGCCCAGATGAAGGTCGCCATGGCACTCGCGCACCCTGGCTTGTGCCTGGCGCGCACCGAAGGTGGCTTCTCTGCCGGCAAATTCATGCTTGGTCCAGTCGCGCAGTTCGCCCAGCGTCTGGCGATCTTCAATGGCGCCAGGCAGAGTCGCTATCTGGTCAAAATTCTGTATTGCGTACGCCCGCAATAATCGCGGTGAGCCCCACCGCTCACCCGGACGGGCAGCGGATGCCTGGTCATGGAAAGTGGCAATTTTCCCGGCAAGATGCTCGGTATGCTGTCGCGTCAGCTTGCTGTTCTTGAGCAGCTGGCTCGCGAGTTGCTCCTGCGCGAACCGGTACATTTTTACGGCGTATTCGAGGGCTCTCCCCTCGCCGCCGATGTGTGGCTGCTCCGTGCTGCCGGTAATGCTGACCACATCGAGGTAGAGTGAGGGAGCAAAGCGTCGATTCAGACGTAATTCCTCATGACAGCAGACGCCGCGTTTTTCAAGCGTGGTGAAGTCGAGAAAACCCAAGTTCACCGCCTTCTTGATCTTGTACGCGTAGCGCCCGGCGAGAATTACCCACGAAATATGGGTTTCGAGAAATTCCACCCGCTGCACCGGGTGGGGATAGCATTCGGGATCGTGCAATGCCGAAATCAGTCGCACCTGTTTTTCGGTATCCGGTGTATCGTCCATTGCCTTGGGTTCCAGAAGGGGGAAATCTTGTTTTGGGACGGTAAACCGCATGGTGAGATTTTTTCTTGATTTGGGTCAAGAGATGGACGCCATTGTTTAATAGCATGAGCGGATAGTTACTGAGGGCACCGCCAAATAGTGCGTAGTAGGTCGGCAATCCTTTGCCGACAGCTACGGCCTTGGGTTGTAGACAGCCCGGCGGGAAGGGATTTCCGCCCGGCCCGGGCACGATTTCGTGGCCGGATCAGTATGTGGCGGGTAAATGTTGCAGGGGAACACATGATCCGTTCGGGGTTCGCGCCTACCGCAACGCGGCGCGCAGCGCCACCGAATTCGGGCGGGATATCAAGACGCTGCCCGAGCGCGGCGAAGAATTGCCGAAGCTTCCGGGTTTCGGCGAGAAAACTGAGCAACACATTCTGCAGTTGCTTGAGGCACAGGCGAAAAAAAGCCGGCGCTTCAAGCTTGCCGTGGCTACCCAGTATGCGGATGCGCTGGTTGCCTATCTGAAGAAGGCGCGCGGGGTGAAGCAGGCGGTTATCGCTTGATCTGGATCAAAGGGGATGTCGTCTGGCGCAATTTCCGTTACTATCGTATGCTTGATCACTGTGACAGTCAGAATTTTTCCCCTTCTGTTATTTCTCGCTGCGGGATGGGCGCGCGCCGCCGCTCCGCTGGCGACGACGGCCGTCGAGTATCGCGAGGTGGACGAAGTCTACACGGCGGAAGGTGTCGTGGAAGCGGTCAGGCAGTCGACGGTCTCGGCGCAGATTTCGGGCCGTATCGTCGATGTCCGTTTCGATGTCGGCGATGCCGTCAGGAAAGGCGAAGTCATCGTGCGCATCGACGAGCGCGAGGTGAGCGATGCGCTGGCGAGCGCTCAGGCCCAGATAGCGCAGGCCCGGGCCACGTTGCAGAACGCCAGGGCGCATTACGAGCGCACGCAGCAGTTGTTCAAGCAAAGCTTTGTGAGCAAGGCTGCGCTGGACAGGGCCTTCGCCGATTTCCAGGCGGCCGAAGCCCAGCTCAAGGCCGCTGTCGCGGTGGCGAGCCAGGCGGAAACCATAAAAGGTTTCGCGACGGTGACCGCGCCGTATGGCGGCGTCGTTGCCGCGCGTCACGTCGAACTCGGTGAAACAGTGACGCCGGGGAAACCGCTGATGACCGGTTTCGATCCCAGGGATATGCGGGTGGTTGCGGACGTGCCGCAGCTCAAGCTGGCGCAAGTCAGGAAAAGCGCGAGCGCCGACATCGAGTTTCCAGCGCTGGGCCGCCGGGTGAAGGCGGGGGAGATCACGGTGCTGCCGGTCGCAAATCCGCAAACGCACACCACGCGCGTGCGTCTTCTGCTGCCGGAGTATGTCCAGGGCAGCTATCCGGGGATGTTTGCGCGCGTGCACTTTGCCATCGGGCGGACGCGCCGGCTGTTGATTCCGGCGGCGGCCGTCGTCAGACGTACTGAAGTGACCGCCGTATACGTCGTTGACGCCGAGGGTGCGATTCGCTTGCGCCAAGTGCGGCTGGGCCAGGTCTCCGGCACGGAGGGGATCGAGGTGCTTGGCGGGTTGCAGCCCGGAGAGAAAGTGGCGCTCGATCCCGTCAAGGCCGCAATCGCGGTGAAAGGCGGCGAGGGGCGCCGCTAGGAGGCTGTCGGACTTGGGTCCGACGACCTCCTTAGGCAAAACCGCCCCGGAAAAAAATGCGAGAGTGCCATCAAACAACCTGCCGCAACGTCGTCCTGCGTGTTGCACGAGGTGAAACGACCGTGGAATTAAACGTTATTCAGAAGAAGTGGGGCGGTTTTGCTTTTAGCAGCCTGTCGGACCTTGACGGTCCGACAGGCTGCTAGACGGCACAATCTCGCAGCCGTTTCTCAGGCATGGATCATGGGCATTGCAGGGCGAATCACCCGCGTTTTTCTTGAATCCCAACTCACTCCGCTGATCGCGCTGGTGGCGTTTCTGCTCGGCCTTTTCGCGGTGCTGGTGACGCCGCGCGAGGAGGAGCCCCAGATCAATGTCACCATGGCGAACGTGTTTATTCCGTTTCCCGGAGCGTCCGCACGGGATGTGGAGGCGCTGGTGGCAACGCCGGCGGAGCAGGTGGTGGCGCAGATCTCGGGGATCGAGCATGTCTATTCGGTTTCCAAGCCGGGTCTTGCCATCCTGACGGTGCAGTACAAAGTGGGCGAGGACCGGATTCAGGCGCTGGTGCGGCTTTACGACACGCTTTATGCGAATCGCGACTGGGTGCCGCCCGAGCTTGGCGTGGGCGAGTTCATCGTCAAGCCGGTCGGCATCGATGATGTTCCGATCGTCACGTTGACGCTGTGGACCGAGGATGCGCAGCGCGGTGCGTACGAATTGAAACAGGTCGCCAATGCCGCCGAGATCGAACTGAAACACATTGCGGGCACGCGCACTGTTGCCACGGTCGGCGGCGCCGCACACGTGGTGCGCGTGCTGCTCGATGTCGACCGTCTCAACGCATACAAAATTACCGCAGGCGATATCCGGGGCGCGCTGCTCGCAGCCAATACCGCGTTGCCGTCCGGCAAGCTCACGCGCGACAACCGCGAGATCTGGGTCGAAACCGGCCGTTTTCTGGGTTCGGCCGAGGAGGTTGCGGGCCTGATCATCGGACGCGCCGATGGACGGCCAATCCGGCTTGCGGATGTCGCCCGCATCGAGGACGGCCCGGAGCAACCGCGGCATTATGTCTGGTATGGCCGCGGCGCGGCAGCGGATACGGCTGCGCCCGGCGGCGAGTTCCCCGCGGTCACGATCGCGGTTTCAAAAAAGCCCGGAGAAAATGCGGTGGAGGTGGCCGACCGCGTGCTGCGGCGCATCGGCGAACTGCGGGGCAGCGTGATTCCGGAGGGTGTCAACGTCGCGCTTTCCCGCAACTACGGCGAAACGGCGAATGCCAAGGCGCAGAAACTGATTCAGAAGCTCGTTTTCGTCACCTTGTCCGTAATCGCGCTGGTGTGGGCGGCGCTCGGCAGGCGCGAAGCGCTGATCGTGGGCTTGGCGGTGCTGTTCACGCTGGCGGCGACGCTGTTTGCATCCTGGGCCTGGGGTTTTACGCTTAATCGCGTGTCGCTGTTTGCGCTCATTTTCTCCATCGGCATCCTGGTGGACGACGCGATCGTCGTGGTGGAAAACATCCACCGTCACCGCGCGTTGTCGGACACACCGCCCGCTGATGTGATTCCCCATGCGGTTGACGAGGTCGGCGGTCCGACCATTCTTGCCACTTTCACGGTGATTGCAGCACTGCTGCCGATGGCGTTCGTTACGGGGCTGATGGGGCCGTACATGAGCCCGATTCCGATCAACGCCAGTATCGGCATGCTGATTTCCCTGGCGGTGGCGTTCGTCATTACGCCATGGCTCGCGCTGAGACTGCTGGGCAAGGTGCCAGCGGCGCATCACAGCGGCGAAGCCGGAAGCTGGTCGTTGCGCGTGTTCGAAAGGGCGCTCACGCCGTTTCTCCACGGCGCGGGCGGCAAGCCGAAACGCCGGCTGCTGTGGATCGGCATGCTGGTGGCGATTGCGTTTTCTGTTTCACTTGCCGGGTTCAAGCTGGTGATACTCAAGATGCTGCCGTTCGACAACAAGTCGGAATTCCAGATTGTCGTCGACATGCCGGCCGGCACCGCGCTTGAAGAAACCGCGCGCGTCCTGCGCGAGATCGGTGCTTATGTGGCGACGATTCCGGAGGTGACCGATTACCAGGCCTATGCCGGGATCGCGGCACCGATCAACTTCAACGGTCTGGTGCGCCAGTATTATCTGCGCAGCGGTCCGGAGGTCGGCGACATTCAGGTGAATCTGCTCGACAAGCACAAGCGCAGCCGGGAAAGCCATGCCATCGCCGGCGCGGCCCGTCCCGGGATCGAGCGCATCGCGCAGCGTGCGAATGCCCGCGTCAAGGTGGTCGAGGTGCCGCCGGGGCCGCCGGTGCTGGCGCCGATCGTCGCCGAAGTCTACGGTCCCGACTATGCCGGCCAGATCGCCGTCGCCAAACGCATTCGCGGAGTGTTTGCCGCTACCGCGGACATTGTCGATATCGATGACAGCAGCGAGGCCGATGCTGAAAAGCTGGTGCTGCAGGTGGACCGCAGCAAGGCGGCGCTGATGGGCGTGGCGCAGCGCGATATCGTGGCCACGGTACGGATGGCGCTGGGCGGGGATAACGTGACACCGCTGCATACCGGCTCGGCCAAGTTCGAAGTGCCGGTGCAGATCAGCGTGCCTCCCGAGGAGCAGTCCCGGCTCGAACGGCTGCTACAGCTCACCGTGCGTTCGGATTCGGGGGCGCTGATCCCGTTGTCGGAACTGGTGCGTCCGGTATCGACGTTGCGCGATAAAACCATCTATCACAAGGATTTGCTGCCGGTGGTCTATGTCGTCGGCGACATGGCGGGCAGCCTCGACAGTCCCTTGTACGGGATGTTCGCGATGCGCGGCAAGACCGCAGGCGCGGCGCTCGACCAGGGCGGCAGGCTCGGCGAATACTTCTTCCGCCAGCCGTCCGACCGCTACGCCGGCTACGCCCTGAAGTGGGACGGCGAATGGCAGGTGACGTACGAAACCTTCCGTGACATGGGAATCGCCTACGCCGTCGGCCTGATCCTCATTTACCTGCTGGTGGTGGCGCAATTCAGATCCTATCTGACGCCGCTCATCATCATGGCACCGATACCGCTCACGGTGATCGGCGTGATGCCCGGCCATGCCCTGCTCGGTGCGCAGTTCACCGCGACTTCGATGATCGGCATGATCGCATTGGCCGGGATCATCGTGCGCAATTCGATCCTGCTGGTCGACTTCGTCAAGCTCGAGGTGGCGCAGGGCCGGGACTTCGAGAAGGCGATCGTTCGCGCTGGCGCCACGCGCGCCAAACCGATCCTGCTCACCGCACTTGCGGCCATGCTGGGTGCGCTGTTCATTCTCGACGATCCGATCTTCAACGGGCTGGCGGTATCGCTGCTGTTTGGCATTTTCGTTTCAACCCTGCTCACGCTGGTCGTGATTCCCGTGCTCTATTACGCGGCCAACTGGAAGCGTCATCCCTCGCGCGCGCATTGATTTTGACGTGGGTGGGAACGGCCGCTTGATTTGATATTCCATCGCGCCGACGATCCGCGCCACCAGGCGTTCGCCATCAAGAACGGGCAGGAAACCGCGCGCCAGTCAGGCGCCATGGACCTTCGCAGCCTGCTGCGCTGGGCGCAGGCTCATATCTGATCCGATGCAGCATGCCGGTCGCTGGTGGCCGGAAAACAGCCGCGACGCCTGCCGTCAGCGATACACCAGGACCGGTATTTTGGTGTGAGTGAGCACTTTGGTGGTTTCACTGCCCAGCAGCAGGCGGGACAGCCCGGTGCGGCCGTGCGAGGCCATGAAGATCACGTCACATTTGTATTTCTTTGCCGCCTTGACGATCGCGTCGGCCGGAAAATCACTCGTCGTGTAATAGCACGAGCACGTGACACCGGCTTCGGCCGCTGCCTTTTTGATGACATCCAGATGGCGCTGCGCGACTTTCTTGATTCGTACGGAGTACGCCTGTGGCGACTCGAAGTTGGGCGGGACATAATCGGCGTAAATATTGAAACGATAAACCGGGGCAACGTGAAAACCGGTTATTTTCGCGCCCATTTTTTTCGCGAATACGGCGGCTTTTTTGACCGCTTTGCACGATAACGCCGAACCGTCGGTCGGCACCAGAATGTTCTTGAACATTGCCACCCCCGTTGTCGTTGTCTGTCCGTAGTAGGTCGGCAATCCTTTGCCGACAACTCGGCGGGAAGGGATTCCCGCGCTGCGGCCCGTGCACCATTTCGTGGCCGGATCAGCAATATATCAATGTATGACGTTTAATGGCGGGTGCTTTGATGTAGATCAAATCGCGGCAACTTCTTGTCAATTATCATTCTTCCCGTCTATCCGATTACTCCGTGGGGGCTCAGGGACGGAAGCGCAGCCTACTTTGCCTGCGGGAGGGCGCGGAAAAGACCGATCTTATGCGCATCCTGACACTGATCGAAGGCCCGGGCTTTCACGAGGATTGCGTACTGGGGCTGAAGCTGTGCAGCGACGAAACCGCCTGTCCTATGCATACCAGATGGAGCCCGATCAAGCATAAAATTGTGAGGTTACTGCATGAACAGACGCTGGAAAAACTGGCGGGGGCGGTGAAAAGCGGCAGGTACCGACTTATCGATTTGCCGGACGGGCTGGTTTTTGTCGAGCGGCACTGCACAGCGCCGTGATGCGGTGCTCGGCCTGCGGGATTGCGGTGCGGATGTGATGTCGGAGAGTAAAACGACGGCAAAGCGCGGCTTGACCGTTACGGCAATTGCTGCGGAGGGCGTATGCGGCGCGGTAGCTTGCGGCGACTGTGGGATCTATCAGTTATGTGTACTGCTCGGGCTGCAGAGCGGTGATCTTTCACTGCTTGAGTTTATCATCCGGCGCAAGCAGACGTTCCGGCGCGGTGAGGTACTCTACCGCATGGGTGATCCACTCGAGTACATCTACGCCATCCGCGGCGGATCGGTTAAGACCTACATTACGACCGAAGATGGGCGCGTCCAGGTCACCGGTTTTCATATCGCCGGCGAACTGCTCGGGCTCAACGCGATCGAGAACCGTCGGCACGAGTGCGAGGCGCGGGCGCTCGAGACCACTTCGGCATGCGCGATCTCGATAGAACGCTTCGAGCAACTCGCCAGACAGCAGCCGGCGATTCAATACGAGATGCTCAAGATCATGAGCGGCGAAATCAGACACCACCAAGATTTGTTGCTGCTGCTCGGCAAGCGCAATGCCGAGGAACGGCTCGCCGCCTACTTGCTGAGCTTGTCACGGCGCTTCGCCAAGCGCCGCTACTCCTCCACCGAATTCAATCTCAGCATGTCGCGCAGCGACATCGGCAACTACCTCGGCATTGCAGAGGAGACGGTGTGCCGGCTGTTTACCCGCTTCCAGGAGGAGGGGTTAATCACCACGCGCCGCCGTTACATCAAGCTGCGCGACCTTGAGCGGTTGAAAGCGATCGCCCACGAACCAGGCCGCTGCACGGCTGCAGCGGTCACTCTCTCTTCCTGCTGACCGGTACAAGTCGCGTCCTGGCACGGCAGAATGCGCTCTAGTTGACGCGCGTCAACCTTTTTTCTACTTCTATGCATGCAAAAGTTGACGCACATCAAAGTCCTCTTGTGCGCCGCACCCTATCTTTAAACCGGATATGTTGATCCGGTTATCTTTTAATCAGAAAGGGCGAACATGAAAAAGCGACTTGTGATTTTGATCGCAGCGTTGTGCTTTGCGGCCAACGCAATGGCGGAAAAGGGTGACTGGTTGGTGCGCCTGCGCGCGATCGACATCCAGCCGGAGAAAAAATCGGGGGCAGGCAGTGGTGTGCTCGCGGGTGTTCCCGCGGATGCCATCACGCTTAACGACAGGCTGGCGCCGGAAGTGGACGTGAGCTACTTCCTGACCAGGAATGTCGCGCTTGAGCTCATATTGACCGTGCCGCAGAGGCACGACGTCAGGCTCGCCGGCACGGGCAAGATCGGGGAGGCGAAGCATCTGCCGCCGACGCTCACCGTGCAGTATCACTTCATGCCGGACGGGAAGTTCCGTCCCTACCTCGGTGCCGGCATCAACTACACCCGCTTTTCGGGCGTGAACATCAATGCCGCCGGTCTCAACTTCAACCTCGAGAACAGCAGTTGGGGGCCGGCGTTGCAGGGCGGGATCGACATCGAGTTGAGCAAGCGTACTTTTCTCAATTTTGACGTGAAAAAACTCTATATCAGGACTGATGTGCTGCAAGCCGGCACCAAGGTGAGCCGGCTCACGCTCGATCCCTGGGTGGTCGGCGTTGGAGTGGGTTGGAAGTTTTGACAGGCTGATTAGCCGCCCCGCGCGGACGTCATGGGTTTGATCTAAATCAAGACTGCGGCGGCGACCGAAGTTTAGCATTTCGCCATCATTTCGCCGCAAGAACGGGCGGCAAGCCATATCCGGGGAGAACATTGATGGGAACACAATCCACGTACTACAATTACAAAGTAGTGCGGCAGTTCGCGATCATGACGGTGGTGTGGGGCGTGGTCGGCATGACGGTCGGTGTGCTGATCGCCGCACAGCTCATCTGGCCCGAACTCAATCTGGCGCCGTGGCTGTCCTACGGGCGCCTGCGGCCGCTGCATACCAACGCGGTGATTTTCGCCTTCGGCGGTTCGGCGCTGTTCGCGACGTCCTATTATGTCGTGCAGCGCACCTGCCATGCGCGGCTCTTCAGCGATG
>JAIESJ010000152.1 GCA_019746155.1 Burkholderiales bacterium | reverse complement strand
TAATCGACGTAAAGCGCCTGGATCTGCCCCGATACCTGGGAGCCGACCTGCACCGAGACCACCGGATTGAGCGTGCCGGTGGCGGAAACCGCGGCGGTGATCGCGCCGCGCTCGACTTTGGCCAGACGGTAAGCGGGCGCCGGCTTGAGCGATCCCCACAGCGCATAACCGGCGGCAGCCCCCGCAGCAAGCAGCAGGATACCGCCGATGTAGATATGGCGTTTGGTCATGAACCGGGAATGCCGGGCAAAGCAAGCATTCTACAGGGCGCTTTGTAAAGCGTGCAGGTGGAGGTTGTAACCAGACGTTACAGCCCAGCAGCCTGTCGGACTGGCCCATTCATCGGAACACACAGCATTAACGGATCGCGGCTGATCGATGCTGCGGCGACAGGCTGCTTAATTGTGTCGAAACGCTATGCCGGCCGGAACAAACATCCCTTGCATGACATTCTTTTCACCCCGTTCTTTGGTGCTTTTCATTTCAGGAGTTTGTCGAACCCAAGTCCGACAAACTCCTGGGCGGGTCACAGCTTGCTGTAGATCTCCGCGCCCCGCTCGACGAACTCCTGCGCTTTTTCCTGCATGCCCCTGGCCAGCGCCTCCTGCTCGGAGACGCCCTGCTTCTCGGCATACTCGCGCACGTCCTGGGTGATTTTCATCGAACAGAAGTGCGGCCCGCACATCGAGCAGAAGTGCGCGACCTTGGCGCTGTCCTTGGGCAGGGTCTCGTCATGGAACTCGCGCGCCTTGTCCGGGTCGAGGCCGAGGTTGAACTGATCCTCCCAGCGGAACTCGAAGCGCGCCTTGGAGAGCGCGTTGTCGCGGATCTGCGCCCCGGGATGCCCCTTGGCGAGGTCGGCGGCATGCGCCGCGAGCTTGTAGGTGATGATGCCGTCCTTGACGTCGTCCTTGTTGGGCAGTCCCAGGTGTTCCTTGGGCGTGACGTAGCACAGCATCGCCGTGCCGTACCAGCCGATCATCGCCGCGCCGATGCCCGAGGTGATGTGGTCGTAGCCGGGCGCGATGTCGGTCGTGAGCGGCCCCAGGGTATAGAAGGGCGCCTCGTGACACTCCTTCAGCTGAATGTCCATGTTCTCCTTGATGAGCTGCATCGGCACGTGGCCGGGGCCTTCGATCATCACCTGCACGTCGTGCTTCCAGGCAATCTTCGTCAGCTCGCCCAGCGTGCGCAGCTCGCCCAGTTGCGCCTCGTCGTTGGCGTCGTAGACCGAGCCGGGGCGCAGGCCATCGCCCAGCGAGAAGGAGACGTCGTAGGCCTTCATGATCTCGCAGATGTCCTCGAAGTGCGTGTAAAGGAAGCTCTCCTGGTGATGCGCCAGGCACCACTTGGCCATGATCGAGCCGCCGCGGCTGACGATGCCGGTCATGCGTTTGGCCGTGAGCGGCACATAGCGCAACAGCACGCCGGCGTGGATCGTGAAGTAGTCCACGCCCTGCTCGGCCTGTTCGATCAGCGTGTCGCGATAGATCTCCCAGGTGAGTTCCTCGGCCTTGCCGTCCACTTTTTCCAGCGCCTGGTAAATGGGCACCGTGCCGATCGGCACCGGGCTGTTGCGGATGATCCACTCGCGCGTCTCGTGGATGTGCTTGCCGGTGGAGAGGTCCATCACCGTGTCGCCGCCCCAGCGGATGGCCCAGGTCATTTTCTCCACTTCCTCGCCGATCGAGGAGCCGAGCGCGGAATTGCCGATGTTGGCGTTGATCTTCACCAGGAAGTTGCGGCCGATGATCATCGGCTCGGTCTCGGGGTGATTGATGTTGGCCGGGATGATGGCACGGCCGCGCGCCACTTCGTCGCGCACGAATTCCGGGGTAACCTCGGCCGGAATGGCGGCGCCAAAGGACCGGCCCGGGTGCTGGCGCAGCATCAGCTCGGCGAGCTTCGCACCCTGCGGGCCGGAGGCCTTGAGCGACTCGATGTATTCCCTGCGGCGCAGATTCTCGCGGATGGCGATGAATTCCATCTCGGGCGTGACGATGCCTTTTTTCGCATAGTGCATCTGGCTCACGTTCATGCCCGCCCTGGCGCGGCGCGGCTTTCTTTTCAGGTTGAAGCGCAGCTCGGCCAGCCTGGGATCGTTCAGCCGCTCGACGCCGTAGCGCGACGTGGGGCCGGCCAGCTCCTCGGTGTCGCCGCGTTCCTCGATCCATTTCGCGCGCAGCGCGGGCAGGCCGTTGCGGATGTCGATCTTCACGGCCGGGTCGGTGTAAGGGCCCGAAGTGTCGTAGACGAAAACCGGCGGGTTCTTTTCCGCCCCGAACGAGGCCGGCGTGTCCGACTGCGTGATCTCGCGCATCGGCACCCGGATATCGGGACGCGAGCCCTGGACATAGACTTTGCGCGAGTTGGGCAAGGGCTTCACCGCCGCTTCATCGACGTGCGCGGTGACATTCAGAAACTTGGGATTGGCGTTCATCGCTCGCTCCTTCGGACTTGCCGTGGCGGGAGCGGGGGTGGCGAAGGGTCCGGCACCACGCTTCCCTACGACGGCATTATCCGTATCAGGTTATAAGGGTCTTTCTCACCCCGCGGCACCTGCCGCGAGGACCCCTAACGTGTAATGTGAAGCTACTCGAATTATGGGATAATTGCAAGCAGCGCGCCGGCACGATGATCCCGATTCTGCGATTACCTGTCGGAGGCCGCGCAATCCCATGAACTCTTGGATCAGTTCCCATGACAGCTCAAATGGATTTCGAGCGTGCACGCTTCAACATGGTCGAGCAGCAGATCAGACCGTGGGAAGTGCTCGACCAGCAGGTGCTTGATTTGCTGTTGCGCGTGCGCCGCGAAGACTATGTCCCCGAACAATACCGCGCGCTGGCTTTCGCCGACATGGAAATCCCGCTCGGCCACGGCGAGAAAATGCTCCAGCCCAAGATCGAGGCGCGCATGCTGCAGGAACTCGCCGTCAAAAGCGCCGACCGCATTCTCGAAGTCGGCACCGGCAGCGGTTACATGACGGCGTTGCTCGCCAGCCTGGGAAACCATGTATACAGCGTCGACATCGTCCCGGAGTTCACCCGTTCCGCCGCCGTCAAACTCGCCGCCCACGGCATCAGCAACGTCACGCTGGAAACCGGCGACGCCGCCCGCGGCTGGGACAAGCATGCGCCCTATGATGTGATCGTGTTGACCGGTTCGGTGCCGGTACTGCCGGAGGCGTTTCAAAAAAGCCTCAACCCGGGCGGACGGCTGATCGCAGTGGTGGGAGAACCACCGGTGATGGAAGCGCAGTTGATCACCCATGTCTCGGCGGGCGCCTGCAATTCGGTTGGCCTGTTCGAAACCTGTATTGCGCCGCTCAAAAATGCGCTGCAGCCGGAGCGGTTCGTGTTTTAAAACCGGTGAAAAATGGTAAATCGAAAGCGCCGCCAGGCTCGTTAGTATTCACCCTTCACCCTTCGCCCCTCACCGCTTATTCATGATGCGCCTCCTCGCCTCCGCGTCGTTTGCGTTTCTGCTTGCGGCGGCTTCCGCGGCCTCCGCTGCCGACCTGGTGGACATTTACCGCGAGGCGCGGGGCTCGGACGCGGTTTACGCGAGCGCGCGCGCGGCGTGGACGGCGGCGCAGGAGAAGCTGCCGCAGGGGCGCGCCGGGCTGTTGCCGCAGCTGAGTATTTCGGCCTCCACCCAATACAACGACCGCGACATCCGTTTCCGCAATCCCGCGCAGGCCCCCGCGGTGGGGCAGTTCAACTCCAACGCAGTGACCCTGTCGCTGACGCAGCCGCTGTTCCGCGCCCAGAACCTTGCCCAGTATGAGCAGGCCAAGACGCAACTGACGCA
This sequence comes from Burkholderiales bacterium, assembly GCA_019746155.1. GTDB lineage: Bacteria > Pseudomonadota > Gammaproteobacteria > Burkholderiales > SG8-41 > CAKKQX01. Next base: position 7,511 of record JAIESJ010000152.1, on the reverse strand, counting down.
GGCCGACGTGCAGCTGGCGCTGGCGGGGCAGGACCTGATGCTGCGGGTGGCGCAGGCCTACTTCGATGTGCTGCTGGCGCAGGACAACGTGGCGTTTGCCGGGGCGCAGAAAGCGGCCATTGCCGAACAGCTGGCGCAGGCGAAGCGCAACTTCGAGGTGGGCACCGCCACCGTCACCGATCAGCACGAGGCGCAGGCGCGCTATGACCTGACGGTGTCGCAGGAGATTGCGGCGCAGAATGACCTGGAACTCAAGCGACGGGCGCTGGAGCAGTTGACCGGCAAGCCGGCGCCGGGGCTGGCGCGGCTGGGCCAGCGTTTTGCATTGTCCCTGCCCGAGCCCAACACCATGGCGGCCTGGGTGCAGGAGGCGAACCAGTCCAACCTGCAGGTGCAACTGAACCAGGCGGGCCTGACCTTCGCCGCCCAGGAGGTGACGCGCAACCGCGGCGGGCACTTGCCGACGCTGGACGCGGTGGCCTCCTACAGCGAGGCGGGGTCCGGCTCGGGGATCACCGGCGGCAGCGGCACCGACATCACCACCAAGGTGATCGGGTTGCAGCTGACGCTGCCGCTCTACCAGGGGGGCTTGACCAGCTCCCGGATAAGGGAGGCGCTGGCCAACGAGGAGCGGGCCCGCCAGGACCTGGAGAACGCGCGGCGCACGGCGGAGCTCACGGCGCGGCAGGCGTTTCTGGGAGTGAGCAACGGGGTGGCGCAGGTCCAGGCCCTGCAGGCGGCGCTCACCTCCAGCCAGAGCAGCCTGGACTCCACGCGACTGGGGCTGGAGGTGGGAGTGAGAACCCAGGTCGACGTGCTGAACGCGCAGCAGCAGCTCTTTTCCACGCGGCGCGATCTGGCGCAGGCGACCTACACCTATATCCTGTCGCTGCTGAAACTCAAGGCCGCGGTGGGCCGGCTCGCCGAAGACGACCTCATCCAGGTCAACGCCTGGCTGGAACGCTAGTGGGTAGTGGGTAGTGGGCAAAGAGTTTGTCACTCATCACTCATTACCCACTACCCATTACTCATCACCCTCTTCTAAAACCGCAGCAATTCCATAACGCGCCGCGTAGCGCCCCGATGCGCTCTGCTGAAAGCGCGTGCGGCTTCGGCCATGCGCGCTGCCGCGTTTCCGTCTTCAAGCAGGCGTTGCGCTTCGCGCACAAGCTCCCGCGCATCGCCGACCCGGACGGCGGCGCCGGCCGCGATGGCCAGCTCGGTCGCTTCCGCGAAATTATAGGTATGCGGCCCGACTAGTACCGGCCGGGCCACCGCACACGCCTCGATCAGATTCTGCCCGCCGAAGGGCAGCAGGCTGCCGCCGACAAACGCGACGTCACAAGCCGCGTAGTACGCAAACATCTCACCCATGCTGTCGCCCAGCACCACCCGGGTTTCCGGCGCGATCGCGGCATTGCCGCTGCGGCGCTGAAAGCGGATGCCGCGGCGCTCGAGCAGCGCCGCGACCTCGCCAAAACGCTGCGGATGGCGCGGCACGATCACCGTCAGCAGCGACGGCGCGGCAATTCGCTCGAGCGCCCCCAGCAGCGCCTCTTCTTCGCCGTCGCGCGTACTGGCGGCGAGCAACACCGGGCGACCGGCTCCGTAACCCTTGCGCCAGTCTTTCCCCAGCGCCAGCTGCCCGGCCGGTGGCTCGATGTCGAACTTCAGGTTTCCGGTAACCGCAACATTCTCGGCACCCAGCTCGGCAAAGCGCTCGGCATCGTCCCGGGTCTGGGCTGCAATCCCGGCAAGTTCACGCAGGCTGGCGCGCGCGAGTTCGGCGAAACGGCGGTATTTGGAAAAAGACTTCTCCGACAGGCGGGCATTGACGAGATAAAGCGGGATGTTTCCGCGCCTGCAGCCGTTGATCAGATTGGGCCAGATCTCGGTCTCCATCAACAGCCCGGCCCGGGGTTTGAAGTGTTCGAGAAAGCGCGTCACCGCGCCCGGGTAGTCATACGGCAAATAGCAGCGCAGAACACTGTCCCCGAATAACGCCTCACCCGCCTCGCTTCCGGTCGGCGTCATGTGCGTCAGGAGAATCTGATGCTCCGGATATTTTTCCTGCAGGGCGCGAACCAGCGGCGCGGCGGCGCGGCTTTCTCCGACCGACACCGCGTGCACCCAGATCAGCGGACGCATCGCCTGCTGCCTGTAATAGCCGAAGCGCTCCGGAATATTCTTGAGATATGCAGGCTGCCGGCGCGCGCGCCACAGCAAGTGCCACAGCACGCCCGGCAACAGCGCATAAAGCAACAGCGTATAGCTGAAACGTGTCCTGATCATCTTAATATCACCTTCCCCTTCAGGGGGAAGGTCGGGATGGGGGTGGGGGAACCTCGCCGCGCCCTCTTGGGCACACTTCTCACCTTCCCCCTCAGGGGGAAGGTCGGGATGGGGGTGGGGGAACCTCTCCGCGCCCTCTTGGGCACACTTCTCACCTTCCCCCTCAGGGGGAAGGTTGGGATGGGGGTGGGGGAACCTCTCCATGCCCTCTTGGGCACACTTCTCACCTTCCCCCTCAGGGGGAAGGTTGGGATGGGGGTGGGGAATGCAAAGCCCCCCATATCGACTCCTTCACCGCCTCGATGTCGTGCAGCACTTCGTTGTTCCAGAATCTCAATACCCTGAAACCCGCTTTTGCCAGGGTTGCCGTACGAATCATATCCCGTGCCGCATGATCACCATGGTGCCCGCCGTCCACCTCGATCACAAGCATCGCTTCCAGGCAAACGAAATCAAGAATGTAATCTCCAAAAGGATGCTGTCTCCGGAATTTGAATCCGTCCATTTGCCGCCGCCGCAAACATTGCCATAAGCGCAGTTCCGCATCAGTCATAGTATCGCGCAGTCTGCGTTGAAGCCTGCCCTTGAGAATGCTGTTGTTGGTCTGTCCTTTCACATCCCATCCCCATCCCAGCCTTCCCCTTGAAGGGGAAGGTTCTATGCAATGCGCTGCGCTATTGTTGCGGTCCGGGAACAAGACGGCCGAGCGCGGCAAGAACATCGCCTACTACTGGCGGCCCGCCGGGGCCGCCCAGGTTGACGGCACGCGGGCAGGCATGAATGCCGGTCGCAGCGGGATCGGTCGCACAATAGATGCCGACCGTGGGCGCGCCCAATGCGGCGGCAAGGTGGGTGAGCCCGGTATCCACCCCGGCGACGGCGTGCGCACCCGCCAGCAGCGCGGCGGCCTCTTCCAGCCGCAGCGCCGGCGGCACAACCGCGCCGGAAATCCGCGCCGCGAGCCTGACGCTGCGCTCGCGCTCGGCGGCGCTGCCCCACGGCAGGACGCCGGGAATACCCTGCTTCACGAAATGCCGGCCGATTTCGATCCAGTTCGCTTCCTGCCACAGCTTGCGCTCGGCGCTGGTGGCATGCAGCAGCACCACATACCGCACGGACGGCAGCCAGGCGAAATCTGCCGGCGCGGCATGTATGCCATAGTCAACCCTGGCCGGAAGCGCGTACCCCAGCGCCTGCGCGGCAAGCAGGCGGTTCCTTGCGACAGCGTGCAGCGTCCACGGCACGCTGAAAGTGCGATGGTAGAATGCGGCAAGCGGCTCGCGCGCACTCGCCCGGTCCAGGCCGTAGCGCCTGCCTCTGGCGGCACGGGTCAGCAGCGCGCTTTTCAGCAGCCCCTGGGTATCGATCACCGCGTCATAGCTGCGCTCACGCAACCGATGCAAGAAATCGCGTATCTCGGCCCGGGTCTCCCGCGTCCAGAGTGTCCTGCGCCAGCGCCGTATCGCAACCGGAATGACCTGCCCTACCGCAGCGTGCAGACGCGGAATCGCGACAAACGGCTCCTCCACCACCCAGGTGATCTGCGCAGCGGGCGACAAGGAGCGGATGTCGCTGGCCACGGGCAGATTATGGACCACGTCCCCCATGGACGACGTTTTGACCAGCAGGATTTGGGGCATGGATCGGACCGTGTTATAGTAGACTAAACTTAGTTTAGTTGGATATCGCCATGCACAAGGTTAACATCCACGAGGCAAAAACCCAACTTTCCCGCCTGGTCGAGATTGCCGCGGGCGGCGAGGAAATCATTATTGCCAAAGCCGGCAAGCCCGTCGCCAAGCTGGGGCCGCTGAGCAAGCCCTCCCGCAAGGCCCGCAAACCCGGGGGGCTGAAAGGCAAGATCTGGATCGCGGAAGATTTTGACGCGCCCCTGCCTCAAGAAGAACTCGACATCTGGTACGACGGGAAAGTGTTCCCGTGAAAATGCTGCTGGATACCCATGTTCTGCTCTGGTGGCTCGCGGACGACGCCAGACTGCCGCAGCAGGCCCGGCGCGCCATCACCAGCGAGCAGGACGATATCGGCGTGAGCGTGGTGAGTCTCTGGGAAATCGTTCTGAAAATAAGCAAAGGCAAACTGCGCGTCGATCCGGTCGCATTGCTGAATGAGGTTGACAAAAATCAGTTCTACATATTGCCCGTCGAAGCAACCCATGCCCTCGCCTATGCCCGCCTGCCCTCACATCATCACGATCCGTTCGATCGGATGCTGGTTGCCCAGGCAATGAGCGAGTCCATGCGCCTGCTGACCCACGACCCGCAAATGCGTCCGTACGGCGAACTGGTGCAATGGGTGTAGCAGTACGGCTGGACAGGGTTCCCTACCCCCGGACGCGTCCCCTGAGGGGGGCAGGGAGGGGGGATGAGGTCTGCTAAGCAGCAGGATATCGAATGATCCTCGTCACCGGCGGCGCGGGTTTTATCGGCGCCAACTTCATCCTCGACTGGATCGCGACCGAAGGCTCGCCGGTCGTGAATCTCGACAAGCTCACCTACGCCGGCAATCCCGGCAATCTCGCGAGCCTGAAAGATGATGCACGGCACATCTTCGTGCAAGGCGACATCAATGACCGGGCGCTGGTCGCCGACCTGCTGCGCAAGCACCGGCCCGAGGCCGTGGTGCATTTCGCCGCGGAAAGCCATGTCGACCGCTCGATACACGGCCCCGCTGAATTCGTGCGAACCAACGTCGTGGGAACCTTCAGCCTGCTGGAAGAGGCCCGGGCTTACTGGTCCGCGCTCACCGGGCCGGAGAAAGACCGCTTCCGTTTCCTGCACGTATCCACCGACGAAGTGTATGGTTCGCTGGGGCAAGATGATCCCGCTTTCACCGAAACCACGGCGTATGCGCCCAACAGTCCCTATGCCGCTTCGAAAGCGGCATCCGATCATCTGGTGCGCGCCTATCATCACACCTATGGCCTGCCGGCAATTACCACCAACTGCTCCAACAACTACGGCCCGCTGCAGCTTCCCGAGAAGCTGATCCCGCTGATGATCCTCAACGCTGCGCAAGGCAAGCCGCTGCCGGTCTATGGCGATGGCCTCAACGTGCGCGACTGGCTGTACGTCGGCGACCACTGTGCCGCAATCCGCCTCGTATTGAGAAAAGGCCGCCCCGGAGAAACCTACAATATCGGCGGCAACAGCGAAAAAACGAACCTTGAGGTAGTCAAGACGATCTGCGCCGTCCTCGACGAACTCCGCCCGCCAAGCCCGCCCATCACCCGTTACGCGTCACTCATCAGCTTCGTCAAAGACCGGCCGGGACATGACCGCCGCTACGCGATCGACGCCACGAAGATAGCAACCGAACTCGGCTGGAAACCTGCCGAGAAATTCGAAACCGGGCTGCGCAAGACCGTGCAGTGGTATCTCGAGCATGCGGACTGGGTAGCATCTGTTCAATCCGGAGATTATCGGAAATGGATCGAAACGCATTATGCGGCCGAGTGATTAAGTGATTGAGTGATTGAGTGATTAGGAGAGTGCCGCGTGACCAGGCCACATTACAATCTTGAAGCATGGAAGGCTGCGATGGCATTGGTTAAATGCGTTTATGAAGCCACGCGAACGTTTCCCCGGGAAGAAATATACGGCCTCACCGCTCAGATGCGACGCGCGGCAGTTTCCATTCCCAGCAACCTTGCTGAAGGCGCAGCCCGAACGGGTCGGAAAGAGTTCGCACAATTCCTGAGCATTGCCAAAGGTTCATTAAGCGAATTGGAAACACAACTTTTGATTTCGGCGGAACTGGGTTATCTTGACCACAAGCATGTGGTTTTCCAGTTAGTTGAGGAGGTATCGCGATTGCTTTCCGGCCTTCACAAAAACGTTGCGCAGTAAATCGCCCAATCACCCAATCACTTAATCACAAATCACCCATGAAAGGCATCATCCTTGCCGGCGGCTCCGGCACCCGGCTCTACCCCGCGACGCAGGTCGTATCGAAGCAATTGCTGCCGGTATACGACAAGCCGATGATTTACTATCCGCTGTCGACGCTGATGCTGGCCGGCATCCGCGACATCCTGCTGATTTCGACGCCGCAGGACACGCCGCGTTTCGAACAGTTGCTCGGCGACGGGCATAAATGGGGGCTTAATCTGTCCTACGCTGTGCAGCCGGCGCCGGAAGGCATCCCGCAAGCCTTCCTCATCGGCGCCGGTTTCATCGGCAAGGAACCGTGCGCGCTGATTCTCGGCGACAACATTTTTTACGGCCACGAGCTTTCGCAGGACCTGCAGGCTGCGACCAGGGCGGTCTCGGGCGCCACTATTTTCGCCTACCCGGTGCACGATCCCGAACGCTACGGCGTCATCGAATTCGACAAGAACCGCCGGGCCGTGTCGATTGAAGAGAAGCCCAGGCAGCCCAAATCGCGGTATGCCCAGACCGGTTTCGCGGTCTATGACAACCGGGTGATCGATATCGCCCGTAACCTGAAGCCTTCCGCGCGCGGCGAGTTCGAAATCACCGATGTCAACAAGGAATACCTGCGCCGCGGCGAGCTGAATGTCGTCCTGATGGGCCGCGGCATCGCCTGGCTCGACACCGGCACCCACGAAGCACTGCTCGAGGCGTCGATGTTCATCGAGACCATAGAAAAGCGCCAGGGCCTGAAAATCGCCTGCCCCGAGGAAATCGCCTACCGCATGGGCTTTATCACCGCGGACCGGCTCGAAGTCATCGCCGCGTCGGTCGGCAACAACACATATGGGCGCTATCTGCGCAGCGTTCTTCAAGAACCGTAAATAGCAAATCGCGAATCGTAAATCGCGGGATCATGCCAGGAAGCGGTGAATGATGGTGAATCGTACCCCTCAAAGGGGTATTGAAAGGAATAAATGGTAAGGCCACATCAAAACCTCGATGCGTGGCAGCAAGCCATGCGCCTTGTGAAGATGACTTACCTAGTTACACAGGCGTTTCACAAAGAGGAACTATATGGACTGACGGCCCAGATGCGGCGTGCTGCAGTATCAATTCCGAGCATATGAGAGATCCTTTACGATTCCCGATTAACGATTCCCGATTAACGATTCCCGGATTCCAGTGAACATCATCCAAACCGCCATTCCCGATGTGTTGCTCCTCGAGCCCAAGGTATTCGGCGACGAACGCGGCTTTTTCTTCGAAAGCTACAACGAGCGCGACTTCACCGAAAAAACCGGGGTCAATGTCCGCTTCGTGCAGGAC
>JAIESJ010000239.1 GCA_019746155.1 Burkholderiales bacterium | reverse complement strand
GATAGCGGTGTTCGATCTCTTCGGTCTCGCGCGCGGCGATGGCGCGAATCTTCTTGACCAGCTCCAGATAACGGCGGGGCCCGTCCAGCCGCGACAAGTCACCCGGAACGGCGCCGAAATGGAGTTGCGAGCCGTCGGGAAGCCAGGCCTCGATGCTGCGCACGTTATGCACCATGTTGCCGTAATAAATGGAACGCGAGCCGCAGGAGTTGTTGCCGGCCATGCCGCCCAGCGTGGCCTGCGCACCGGTCGATACATCGACCGGATACCACAGCCCGTGCGGCCTGAGCCAGGCATTGAGGTGATCGAGCACCATGCCGGGTTGCACGATCACGGTGCGCGCCTCCTTGTCGAAAGCGATGACCTGATTCAGGTGCTTGCTCACGTCGATGACGAGCGCCGCGCCGACCGTCTGGCCGCATTGCGAAGTACCGCCGCCGCGCGCGAGCACCGGCACGCCTTCGTCCACCGCGATCTGCAGCGCGATCAGCGCGTCCTGTTCGGTTTTCGGCACCACCACGCCGACCGGCTCGATCTGGTAAATCGAGGCATCGGTCGCATAGCGGCCGCGCGAATAGGCGTCGAACAGCACCTCGCCCTGGATTTCGCTGCGCAGCCGCGCGGCGAGCGCGCTGCGGTCGAGAGTAGTATTCATGCAAAGGCCTTGGGGGCCGCTGATAGACCGAAAATTAAAAGCAAGTTCAACATCAAAAAACTTTTAGCCGGTCTTCGTCCGCGGCTCATTCGCATTTAGCGCTTCCATGACCAGCACGAGTTTGTTGGCAAGGTGGTCCCGCAACAGCGATTGCAGGCGCTTGCTGTCGCGGGCGGACAGCGCATCCAGGATTTCCTCGTGCTCCTTGACCGCCTTGTCCCAGCGCTCGTGCGACAGATTGGCCATGTAACGCGCGCGCCTCACATGCGCATTGAGACCGCGGTAGATCTGGGCCAGCGTGGCGTTCCCCGCGCACTCCACAAGCCTGATGTGAATCTGCTGGTTGTAGCGAAAATACTGCGCCAGCTCGCCGCGCGCATGGTGCGCCACCATCTGGTAGTGCAGGGCACGGATCTCGGCGATGTCGGCATCGCTCGCGTTGCGGCACACCAGTTCTCCCGCCAGCGCTTCGAGCGAACCCAGTACCGCGAAGATTTCTTGTACCGTTTCGGATTCGAGCGGCGCCACCATCGCGCCGCGGTTCGGCAGCAATTCCACCAGGCCTTCCGACGCCAGATACTTGATCGCCTCCCGCAGCGGCGTGCGCGAGATGCCGAGCCGCTCGCACAGCACGCGCTCGTTGAGCTTGCTCCCGGGCGCCAGCTCGCCCTGCACGATCATGTCGCGCAGCCGGTCGATCACCTCTTCGTGCAGCAGGCGACGCTCGACTAACGGGGCCGCCGCCGGAGGCGCGGCGCGGGCTTGTATGGAGTCCATCCTGAATCCATGCCGAAATTGATTTGTATGCATAATACCCGGCTCTCGATCAAACATCAAACTCAAAAAATCATTATAAATCAAATTATTATAAAATGTTATCGGCGCCAAGATCACCTTTCTGAATTTTGCATACAAAAAATTATTGAAAGGCTGCTTGTGCTGGGTTAACATCGGCCCTGATTCCCCAAAAGAAGAGCGGACATGGCACATCTCAACGGCCGGCACTTCCTGCAAATCCCGGGCCCCACCAACGTTCCTGATCGTGTGCTGCGCGCGATCGACAATCCGACCATCGACCACCGCGGCCCCGAATTCCAGCGCTTGGGCCATGAAGTGCTGGCCGGCATGAAACAGGTATTCAAGACCCGGGGCGCAGTGGTGATTTTCCCGGCGTCCGGCACCGGCGCGTGGGAGGCGGCCCTCGTCAACACCCTCTCTCCCGGGGACAAGGTGCTGATGTTCGAGACCGGCCAATTCGCAACCCTGTGGTTCAATATGGCGAATAAACTCGGGCTCGTGCCCGAGTTCATAAAGGGGGACTGGAGACATGGCGCCGATCCCGCGGCGATCGAGGCCAGACTCGTCGAAGACCGCAAGCACGAGATCAAGGCGGTATGCGTCGTGCACAACGAGACGTCCACCGGCGTCACCACGCGCGTCGGCGAAGTGCGCAAGGCGATAGACCGCGCCAGGCACCCGGCGCTGTTCATGGTCGACACCATCTCCTCGCTGGCTTCCATCGATTACCGCCACGACGAATGGGGCGTGGACGTCACGGTGGCCGGCTCGCAGAAAGGCCTGATGTTGCCGCCGGGACTGTCGTTCAACGCGGTCGGCGACAAGGCGCTCGCCGCGTCGAAATCGGCCAAACTGCCGCGCTCCTACTGGTCGTGGGACGAAATGCTCGGAGCCAACAAGACCGGCTTCTTCCCCTACACGCCGGCGACCAATCTGCTCTACGGCCTGCGCGAAGCGCTCAGGATGCTGGTCGAGGAAGAAGGGCTGGACAATGTGTTCAGGCGCCACGACCGCCACGCCGAGGCGACGCGCCGCGCGGTGCGCGCATGGGGGCTCGAGATCCTGTGCCTCAATCCGGCCGAATACTCGAGTGCGCTTACCGCGGTGCTGATGCCCGAGGGCCACAGCGAAGTCGGATTCCGCAAGGTCGTGCTCGAGCGCTTCAACATGTCGCTCGGCAGCGGGCTCGGCAAGCTTGCGAACAAGGTGTTCCGCATCGGCCACCTCGGCGATTTCAACGATCTCATGCTGATGGGCACGCTGTGCGGCGTCGAGATGGGGCTCGGGCTTGCCGGCGTGCCGCACAGGAAAGGCGGCGTGGACGCCGCGATGGATTACCTGGCAAACGGCGATGCGCAGATAAAGGCCGCGGCTAAAGCCGCTTGAGCGCCTTTAGCCGCGAAGTGCGCTGAGATCGCAGAGAAAAGAACGAGCAGATCTCCCGAGAAAGTGTTTTCTTGCTTTTAACCGAAAAATGCCTCGGCGTCCCAATATCCTACTGATCACTTCCGACCAGCAACGTGGCGACTGCTTCGGCTTCGAGGGGCGTAAGGTCAAGACGCCGCACCTCGATCTGATGGCGCGCGCCGGAACACGTTTTGCTGCGTGCATCACGCCCAACAACGTGTGCCAGCCTTCGCGCGCGTCGATCCTGACCGGCCTTTTGCCTCTCACTCACGCGGTGTGGGACAACGGCGTTGATCTCAACCCGGAAGTGGGTGCCGCCGGCTTCGGCGGGCAGTTCGGTAAAGCGGGTTACGCCACCGGCTTCATCGGCAAGGCGCACTTCTCGACCAAGCACACCTTCGAGCCCACCGGCACGCCGGAGTGCGAATTCAGCATGAAGGACTACGGTTCCGACTGGCACGGGCCGTATATGGGCTTCGAGCATGTCGAGCTGGTGGTCGAAGGCCACAACCGCAACCTGCCGCAGAAGCCGCCCGGCGGCCAGCACTACGAGCGCTGGTACTATCGTGACGGGCGCGGAGACTGGAAAAACGAACTCTACTCCACCCACCTCGCGCCCGATGTCGGCGCAGCCCAGACCTGGCACTCGGCGTTGCCGCCGGCGTGGCATAACTCGACCTGGGTCGGCAATCAGACCATAGAATTCATCCGCAAAAACAAAGAGCGGCCGTTTCTGGCATGGGCCTCGTTCCCTGATCCGCACCACCCGTTCGATGCACCCGAGCCGTGGAGCCGCCTGCACCATCCCGACGAAGTCGATTTGCCGCTGCATCGCGTGAAGGATCTGGACCGGCGGCCGTGGTGGCACAAGGCAAGCCTCGAAGGCAAGCCGCAGCTCCCGCGCCCCGACATGCTGGCGCACCGCGAAAAGGGCTCGCGCGTGCCCGGTCAGACTGACGAGCAGCTGCGCCATCTCATCGCCAATTATTACGGCATGATCTCGCTGATCGACCACAACGTCGGCCGCATCCTGATTGCGCTTGAAGACTTCGGGCTTGCCGACAATACCATCGTGGTCTACACCACCGACCACGGCGACTGGCTCGGCGACCACGGCCTGCTCTTGAAGGGTCCGATGATGTACGAGGGCTTGCTGCGCGTAGGTCTCATCTTCAGGGGGCCCGGCATCCCCCACGGCAGAGTTGTTGCCGACCCGGTAGCGACCACCGATATTGCGGCCACCTTCTATGACTATTGCGGCGTCGATGCCGGCCGCGAGCTGCACAGCCGCAGCCTGCGCCGGTTGATCGATGGCACAGAAACGCGCGACTTCGCCTACAATGAGTGGCGACTCCATCCCTCGCGAACCGGCCTCGCTCTGGATCTGCGCTGCGTGCGCACCCGAAACGCCAAACTCACGCTTGAACTTTCCTCCGGCGCCGGAGAGATGTACTATCTCAAGAACGACCCGCACGAGATGCATAACCGTTTCGGCGATCCGGGCTATGCCGGGTTGCAGCAGGAACTCACCGCCATGATCCGTTCGCGGCCCGACGACATCGCGGACGTGCTACCGGCGCCGATCGGCATGGCTTGACGTCCGGAGCACCGACTGTCGGGGAGTTACAACCAATAAAATCAACTGGAGGAGGAAATCCTATGAACCGCGTGTTCCAGCATGGGCTGCTCGCAGCCGCGTTGATCGCCGTATCTCCGTTCGTCGCAGCGCAGGACTATCCTGTCCGGCCGATCCGGATGGTTGTGCCGTTCGCTCCCGGGGGCGGCTCCGACATCTCCGGCCGCATTCTCGCGGAAGGCCTGCATCAGGCCTTGGGCCAGAACGTCGTTGTCGATAACCGCGCCGGGGCTGGCAGCACGATCGGCGCCGACATCGTCTCGAAAGCGAGCCCCGACGGCTACACCCTGCTGCTCGGCAACATCAGCATGGCTTTCAACGCCGCACTCTACAAGAAGCTGCCTTACGATACGCTGCGCGACTTCACGCCGGTTTCGCTCGTGGTGGAACAGCCCAACATCATTGTGGCCCATCCGTCCCTGCCCGCGAAGACGCTCAAGGAGTTCATCGCGCTCGCGCGCTCCACGCCGGGCAAACTCGCCTACGGCTCCGCCGGCGTCGGCTCCGGAACGCACCTCGCGATGGAGATGCTGCTCCTCACGCTCAAGATCGACATGGTGCACGTGCCGTACAAAGGCACCGGCCCCGCGCTTACCGCGCTGCTGGGCAACGAGATTTCGGTGTTCCTTTCGACGTTCGCCTCGGCGCTGCCGCATGTGAAATCCGGGCGGCTGCATACGTTCGGCGTCACGAGCGCCAAGCGCGCCAGCGCCCTGCCGGGGGTGCCTACCGTCGCCGAGGCGGGCGTTCCTGGTTTTGAATACAGCACCTGGTACGGATTGCTGGTGCCGGGCGGCACGCCGCACACCATCGTCGAGAAGCTCAATAAAGCCACCGTCGGCCTGCTCAACTCCCCGGAGATAAGGCAACGCTACCTGACGCAAGGCATGGAGCCGATCCCGTCCACCTCCGCCGACTACGCAGCCCGCCTCAAGTCCGAGATGGAAAAATGGGCGAAAGTGGTGCATGCGGCCAACATACCGCAGCAATAAGCCGGAGCAGCGGTCACGCGGATTCCCGTCTGCCTGCAAGGCTCCGCCCGCGAGCGAAGGCAACGCAATGATTACGGGCTCACCACGGCGGTTTGCGGCGTTTATGCGCAAGGAAACAAGAAATAGTCCGAATTAGTCAAACAGCCGGCATCATCGAAAACTGACAACAGGCGCTGGTCATCATGCAGTCCACAACCCAAGGAGGTAAATCATGAAAAAGACCGTCAAACTTTTGTCGCTCGCGGCCGGCGCATTGCTCGCTTTCGCCACCGCCGCACAAACCGAACTCAAATTCGGCCACGTCGCCGAGCCAGGTTCGCTGTTCGCGAGATCGTCCGAGGAATTTGCCAAGAGAGCCAATGCCAGGCTCGGCGGCAAATACAAGGTCGTGGTCTTCGGTTCGAGCCAGCTCGGCGGCGACAAGGAGCTCCTGCAGAAGCTCAAGCTCGGCACCGTCGACTTCGCGCTGCCTTCGACCGTGATGTCCTCGGAATCGGATCTGTTCGGCGTGTTCGAGATGCCGTATCTGGTCAAGGACCGCAAGCACATGCAGCGGATCGAGAACGAAGTGTTCTGGTCGAAGCTCGCTCCGGAGGTGGAAAAGAAAGGCCTCAAGATCCTCGCGGTGTGGGAAAACGGCTACCGGCACATCACCAACTCGAAGCGCCCGATCAACGTGCCCGCCGACCTGAAGGGCATCAAGCTGCGCGTGCCCGAGGGCAAGTGGCGCGTGCGCATGTTCCAGGAATACGGCGCGAATCCGAGCCCGATGAAGTTCTCCGAAGTGTTCACCGCGCTGCAGACCGGCGTGATGGATGGGCAGGAGAATCCCTTCAGCCAGATCTTCAGCGCCAAGTTCCAGGAAGTGCAGAAATTCCTGTCGCTCACCGGCCATGTCTACACGCCGGCCTACGTCACCGTCGGCGCCAAGAAATGGGCCAGCCTCCCGGCCGACGTGCGCAAGACGCTGGAGGATACGGCCAGGGAACTGCAGGCTTTCGTGTATGCCGCCGCCGAAAAGGACGACAACGACCTCCTTGAGAAGCTCAAGGCAAGCGGCATGCAAGTAAACACCGCCGACAAGGACGCCTTCATCGCGGCAAGCAAGCCGATCTACAACGACTACGCCAAGGAAGTTCCCGGCGCGAAGGATATAATCGAGCGCGCTATTGCGCTCGGCAAATAACGTGGCGTCCGGCGCCGGCCATACCTGAAGAAGCGGAGGTTGATTTGACACTGGCTAATTTTCGCAGGGGCTACGAGCGTGCGCTCGAGTGGGTGGTCATCGCCCTGATGGCCGCGCTGGCGATCGAGGTGACGATAGGGGTGGTGTTCCGCACGGTCGGGATGTCGCTCGCATGGTACGATGAAGTCGCCTCGATCCTGCTGGCGTGGCTGACCTATTACGGCTCCGCGCTCGCGGCGACAAAACGCGGGCATATCTCGTGCCCCGAACTGGTGGCGATGTTCCCGCCGGCGGTGCGCCTGCCTCTTGCGCTCCTTGCGGAAACGCTGGTGTTCGCGTTTTTCATCCTGCTCGCATATACCGGCTGGTCGATACTCGACGTGCTCGCCACCGACCATCTGGTGTCGCTGCCGGAAATTTCGGTCAAATACGTGCAGTCGGTGATCCCGATCAGCGCAGTGCTGATCCTGATCGCCGAAGCGCTCAACGTCCCCGCCGTTTTTGCCGAGGCGCGTCACGGCCACGGCGGCGGCGCGGAAGACAAGGCGAAGGAGGCGAGTCACTGATGGAAATGCTCCTTCTTTTCGCCTGCGTGCTGGCGCTGGTGGTCATCAACGTGCCGATCGCGGCGGCTCTCGGCATCGTGGCGGTAATCGCAATGGTGGCGGTGCAGGGACTGGCTTCGCTGCCCAATGTTGCAATCGTCATGTACAACGGCGCGACCAACTTCCCGCTGCTGGCAATCCCGCTGTTCATCCTCGCCGGCGCGATCATGAACGCCTCCGGCATCTCGACCCGGCTGATCGCATTCGCTTCCGCGGTGCTCGGCTTCATCCGCGGCGGTCTGGCGATGGTGTCGATCGGCGCCTCGCTGTTCTTCGCCGAGATTTCGGGCTCCGCGGTCGCCGACGTGGCGGCGCTGGGCTCGATCACCATCCCGGCAATGAAGCGGAAAGGCTACCCGAAGGCGCTCGCTGCCGCGGTGATGTCTTCGGCCGCAACGCTCGCCGTGATCATCCCGCCATCGATTCCCATGATTCTTTACGCGGTGATGGCCGACACCTCGGTAGTGCAATTGTTCGTCGCGGGCATCGTGCCGGGCATCATTGGCGGTCTCGGCCTGATGGGCATGGCCTACTGGTTCGCGCTGCGCTACAACCTGCCGGTCGAGGAGTCATTTCAGTGGGCGCGCGTCCGGAAAACCTTCAAGGAGGCGTTCTGGGCTTTCACGCTGCCGCTTATCATCCTGGGCGGAATCTTCGGCGGCGTAGTTACCGCCACCGAGGGCGCGGCGCTGGCCGTAGTTGCCGCGCTCTTCATCGGGCTGGTGGTGTACCGCGAACTTGATCTCGCCCATCTCAAGAACGCAATGATCGAGGGCGGCTCGCAGACCGCCGTGGTGATGCTGCTGGTAGCCACCTCGCAACTGCTCGGCGTCTATCTCACCGAGATCCAGGCGCCGCAGCAGCTCGCCCGCGCGGTCGCCGAGATCACCACCAACAAGTGGTTCGTGCTGGCGATGCTGAATGCGCTGTTCCTGCTGCTCGGCATGTTCCTGCACTCGGCGGCGGCGATCATCCTGGTGGTGCCGGTGGTGATGCCGCTGGTGAAAGCGGTCGGCATCGATCCGGTGCACTTCGGCCTCATCGTCACCATCAACCTCGGTATCGGCCAGCAGACGCCGCCGGTGGCGAGCGTGCTGATGGTCGCGTGCTCGATCGCCAAGGCGAGCGTCTGGGAAGTTTCGAAAGTCAATATTTACTTCATCGGCGTGCTGTTCGCGGTGCTGATGATGGTGACTTACGTTCCGGTGACCGGTTTGGGACTCGTCAACCTGTTTTACCGGTAAAATCTTTGGCCACAGGGCGCACGGGGCTCACAGAAAAAACCCGCTTGGCCGCGTTGTTCTGTGCCATCTGTAACCTCTGTGGCTGATTCTTTTTTGTCCATGGAACCGATACTCATCACGCGCGACGGCCAGATTGCAACCGTCGCGCTCAATAATCCCGGCAAGCTCAACGCGCTCAACCGGGCGATGTGGCAGCGCCTGGGCGAAGTCATGCACGAGCTGTCGGCCGACGCCGATCTGCGCTGTATCGTGCTGCGCGGCGCCGGCGACAGGGCCTTCGCCGCCGGTGCCGACATTGCCGAGTTTGCCTCGGAGCGCGCGGACTCGAAACAGGCCAAGTCCTACGGCGATCTGATCCACAAAACGATGCAGGCGGTTGCCAGGAGCCGACACCCGACGGTGGCGCTGATCAAGGGCGCGTGTGTCGGCGGAGGCCTTGAAATCGCAGCGACGTGCGACATGCGCGTGTGCGGCGAATCGAGCCGCTTCGGCGTGCCCGTCAACCGGCTGGGGTTGACCATGGCCTGCGGCGAGTTGCAGGGACTGCTGGCGCTGGCGGGGCGCGCGGTCACGCTCGAAATCCTGCTCGAAGGCCGCGTGTTCGACGCGCAGGAAGCCTTCCGCAAGGGACTGGTCAACCGCGTCGTGCCCGACGATAAAGTCGAGGAAGAAGCCTATGCGTGCGCCACCCGCATCGCCGCCGGCGCGCCGCTGGTTGCGCGCTGGCACAAGCAGTTCATCGAACGGCTCACGGTTACCGCAAAGCTCAGCCCTGAAGAATGGGACGAGGGCTTCGCCTGCTTTGATACCGAGGATTATAAGGAAGGCGTGGACGCCTTCCTTAAAAAAAGAAAACCAAATTTCAAAGGCAAGTAAGGCGTGACGGTGATGAGGAACAGGCTCATCAGACTGTTGTCCCGGGCCTTGTTCGGGATCGCCGCACTGCTGGGGCTGAGTCACGCCTTGGCGCAGGCCGACTACGCCCGGGAGAAACGCTGGGCCGAGGAAATCACGCCGGCGATCCTGGTCGGCGACCCGGTTTACCTGGAACTGAAATCGGGACACAAATTCCTCGCGATCTATACACCCAACGCCCAGGCGCCGGCCGGCGTAATCGTGGTTCATGGTCTCGGCGTGAACCCCGACTGGGGGCTCATCAACCCGCTGCGCGGCCAGCTTGCCGAGCAGGGTTATGCCACGCTATCGGTGCAAATGCCGGTGCTGGCGGCGGACGCGCGCGGCGAGCAGTATCCGCCGCTGTTTCCCGAAGCCGCCGAACGGCTGCAAGCCGCCGTCGCGTTCCTGCGCGGCAAGGGCCACGGGAAAATAGCCATCGTCTCGCACAGCCTGGGGGCGCGCATGACCAACTATTTTCTCAACCAGACCGCGGAGCCGCAGATCGACGCCTGGGTCGCCATCGGGATTTCGGGCGTGTTTACCGAGCCGGAAAGCTTCAAGGCGCCGGTGCTCGATCTGTACGGCGAGAACGATCTGCCGGCCGTGCTGCAAAATGCCGAAAGGCGCGCCGATGCCATCAGGCGCGTGCGCGGCTCGGCGCAGATCCAGGTCGCCGGCGCCGATCACTTCTTCAACGGCCAGGAAGCCGAACTCGTCAGGCAAGTCCGGCAGTATCTCGACCAAAAGCTGAAGTAAACTCTGATCACTCATAGCTCCCCGACGTGCCCGGACATCCCGTGACCAAGACCAACGCCCATCTCCAAAGCCAGTCAAGCATGCTGTGGCTTGCGTTGTGCCTGGCGCTGGTTGTCATTATCGCCGCCAGTGATTACGCGACCGGCTACGAGTTGAGCTTGTCGATTCTCTACCTCGTGCCGGTATTCATCGCCGCCTGGATATTCGGCAGGAATACCGGCGTGCTGATGTCCGTTATCGCGGCGACGGTGTGGTTTGTGTCCGATCTTCTGATGGGGCACGTCTACTCCCATCCGTTCTACCATTTCTGGGAAGTGATGATCAAGCTCGCCACTTTCGTGATCTTCGCGGTGATGCTCGCCAAGCTAAAAACCGCGCTCGGCCACGCTGACGAGCGCTTTGTGACGGTGCTGGAAGGACTGAATGCCGCGGTCTACGTCTCCGACGCGGGAACAGGCGAATTGCTATACACAAACGAGCAGTTCGGCAAAGTGTTTGGCGCTAGCGCCCCGCCGCAGAATGAACGCGAGACTGAACGAGAGTATCAGGATATCGTCCACAAGCGCTGGTACCTGATCCAATCCCGCGCCATACGCTGGGTCGACGGACGCATGGTACGCCTGCACATCGCGACTGATGTTACCGACCGCAAACAGGCTGAGGAACTCAGCCGTCAGCAGCAGGAAAAGCTGCAGATGACCGCGCGGCTGATCACGGTGGGCGAGATGGCGTCGACGCTGGCGCACGAACTCAATCAGCCGTTGGCAGCAATCGCCAATTATAATATGGGCTGTGTGCGGCGGCTGCGGGCGGGCGGCTGGGATGCGCAGGAATTGCTGACGGCGATGGAAAAAAGCAGCGCACAGGCCGAACGCGCGGGCAGGATCATCCAGCGGGTCCGGGAATTCGTCCGCAGGCGGGAACCCGATTTCGCCGTGTGCGACGTCAATGACATCATCACCGGCGTCACCACTCTGATTGAAACGGAGG
>JAIESJ010000217.1 GCA_019746155.1 Burkholderiales bacterium | reverse complement strand
TACACTGCTGGTGGTGGCAAAGCGCGACGGCAGGCCGATCGCCGCTTCGCTCAATATCCGCAACCGCCGCAGTTTGTTCGGCCGCTACTGGGGCGCACTCGAATTCCATCCCGGGCTGCATTTCGAAGCCTGCTATTACCAAGGCATTGATTACTGCATCGCGCGCGGCCTGGACACCTTCGAAGGCGGTGCGCAGGGCGAGCACAAGATCGCGCGCGGGCTGCTGCCGGTGGAAACCTGCTCCGTCCACTGGCTTGCACATCCCGAGTTCGCCGCCGCCGTCGGGCAGTTCCTTGCGCGCGAGACGCAGGGCATGGCGCATTACGTCGGCGCACTGAACGAGCGCAGCCCGTTCAAGACGTCGGGCGAAAACGACCCCAGGTAAACATCACGGGCGGCCCCGTCTGCGCGAACAAAACGCCCCGGAAAAACCGCCTGCCCCGCTGTCGGCATCAGTTGCCGCGTTTTGCAACGGACTGATGTTACCGTATAGTTATGGTGTCAAAAAGCGCATGACATCATGAAATTCTGCAGCAACTGCGGCGCGCCGGTCACGCTGAAGGTGCCGGCCGGCGACACCCTGCCGCGTCATGTATGCGATGCCTGCGACACCATCCATTACCAGAACCCGAAGATGGTGGTCGGCTGCATCGTCGAATGGGAAGACAGGATTCTGCTGTGCCGGCGCGCCATCGAGCCGCGTTACGGCTTGTGGACGGTACCGGCGGGTTTCATGGAAAACGGCGAAACCATCTGTCAGGGCGCAGTGCGTGAAACGCTGGAGGAAGCCAACGCGCGCGTGGAAATCGGGCCGCTCTACGCGCTTTACAACATTCCCCACATCAACCAGGTCTACATCCTGTTCCGCGCACAGTTGCTCGACCTGGATTTTCATGCCGGCGCCGAAACGCTCGAAGCCCAGCTGTTCACGGAACGCGAAATCCCGTGGGAACAGCTCGCTTTCGCCACCGTGCGCAATACGCTCGCCCACTACTATAACGACCGCAGGCAGGGCGAATACAGATTTCACATGGGCACGGTCGAACCCTCTGCGCAGGGGCTGACCGAAAAACGCGGCGCGCCGTCAGGCAGTCTGCGATAGGCTTCGAGGCAACTGGTCTGCGGCACCGTCGGCACTGGCCACGCGGTTCCGTCCGCCGGACTTCGCTGCATACAGCGCCGTGTCGGCGCGTTGCAACAGCGCATCAGCCGATTCAGCGGGCGATTTCCAGCATGCAACGCCAAAGCTTGCGGTCAGCGGGATTTGCACGCCCCCGAACCGTAGCGGCGCCGCCTCGACCGCGCAACGGATGCGCTCTGCAGCTGCAATCGCATTCGCCAACCCGGTCTCAGGCAACAGGACGGCAAACTCCTCGCCGCCCAGGCGCCCGAGTTCATCCTGGCTGCGCAATTGCTGGCGGACTATCTGCACGAAGTGGCGCAGCGCTTCATCGCCTGTGGCGTGGCCGTGCCGGTCATTGATCTGCTTGAAAAAGTCGATGTCGATGAGCAGCAGGCTGCATTCGCGGCCATAGCGGCCGGCACGGACCAGTTCGGTCTCGAGACACGCCTGGAAGTGCCGCCGGTTGGCACAATCGGTAAGCGAATCGGTCCTGGCAATACGGTTGAGATGTTCGTTGAGTTCGTTCAGCGATGCGTTTGTCGCCTCGATGCTTTGACGGTGCTGGCGCGCGCGCAACACATAGATGCGCGCACCGAAAACCAGCGCAATCAGCATGACCCCCGAAAACGAGAGCAGCAGGAAGGCGATGAATGCATCGCCGCGCATGCTCTCGATATCCTTGATCGGCACCAGCATGTGTACGACGACGCCGTACTGGGCAAGCTCGTTGTGCGCAACAAGGTGCGGGTGCGGAGAACCGGTCACGCGCGCCAGTCCTCCGCTGCTGCGGCCGGCCTCTATCCCGAGAAGCTCAAACTCCGAACGCTTGTAACGCGCCAGCCGCTGTTCCGCCGACCACTGGAAGACGGCGCTGCCCGGCAAGGCGCGCATTTCCAGGCCGCGGTCGCCGGCAAGAATGACGACGCCGTTCTCGTCCGTCACAAAAGCATGAGGATGATTGACCCACGGCGCCAGCCTCGGCAGATCGATCTTGATCGCCACCGCCCCGAGGAACCGTGTTCCCGCCATCACGGGCGCTGAAAAGAACAGGCCCGGCACGTTGGTGACCCGCCCCATCGCGTACTGGTGTCCGCGGTTGCCGGCCTGTGCCGACTTGAAGTAGCTGCGGTCCACATAATTGGTGCCGACGAAGCTCGTGCGCTCGGTAAAGTTGCTTGCCGCCACACAATCTCCGCTCGCATTCATGACCCAGATGACGTCCACATCCATTTCCCTTGCGGCCGCCATCAATTGCCGGTTCAGAGCCAGCAAATCCGGATGGCGTGTCCACGCGGCCTTCCGGGCATCCAGGGCAAGCGGAGACGACTTGACGTCGGGTCCGAATGCAGCGAGGACGGCCGCGACATCGCTGCCGATGGCCAGCACGGCCGGCAGCCCCTGCAGCCGATTGAGAATGCGTTCGAGATTCTCGCTGATGTTCGATACGTCCTGCCGGATCTTGCGCTCCTCGCCCGCCATCAGCGCTGCGATCCGGTCCTGCAGCAGCGCGCTGCTCAAAAACCACGCCAGCACGCTCCCCAGCACAGCGACCACCCCGAACAGGACGAGGAAGCGCCTGCTCATGAACGGCAGCTGGTCCGTACTTGGCGCAGAGGCTGTTGCTTCGTTGGTCATGGCCCGGAAAAAAAGCAGTCGCAGTAACGCCTGTCACAGGTTTCATGGCACGGCGACGATGCACTTTAACAAAACCCGCACCCATGCACAGCCCCTGCCGGTCCTACGTATAATTATACATTAAAATCATATACTTATAATATTCCCTGCGGCTGCGCTCGCAGCCCGGCGGCAGATCGGCGGGCGTATCCCTCCGCAGTTTGCGCAGCCGTCAGATCGCGCGCAGCGCATCGACGATATTGAGCCGCGCCGCGCGCACAGCCGGCAGGAACCCGCCTGCCAATCCCATCACGAGCGCGAAAAGGAGCGTCTTCACGGCAATGCCCGGGGTGAGGATGAAGCGGAACGAAAGATCAGCGAAGGTCTGGAAATTGGTCGTGGAAAAAGAAGCGAACTGCATCGACGAAGCGAGTGCAAGCCCCGCCAGCCCGCCCGCCAGCCCCATCAGCAGCGCTTCCATCACGAATGCCCAGAGTATGCCTGCACGCTTGAAGCCGAGAGCGCGCAGCGTGCCGATCTCGGTCACCCGGCTCGCCACCGATACATACATGGTGATCATGGCACCGATCATTGCGCCGATGGAGAAAATAACGGACAACGTGAGTCCGAGAATATTGATGAATTTGGACAGCGCCCGCGACTGGTCGCTGTAGAACACCCGCTCCCGTTTCACTTCATTGGCAAGCCGGGGATCGCTATCGATGTCCGTTTTGAACCGATCGTACAGCCCGGTATCCGCCAGCCGCACCACCATCGACGAGTACGCCGTGCGACGGAAGGACTGCATCAACTGATCGACGTCGCCCCAGATCTCCGAGTCGAAGCCGCTGCCGCCGGCGTCAAACGTGCCCACCACGGTCCAGTCGCGCTGCGCGAAACGGAGCCCGCTGCCGATCGCCGTGCCTTCAAAGCGCCGGGCGATGCTGCCGGCGACGATGATTTCGGACGACCCCGGACGGAACATCCGGCCCTCGGCGATTCTCACCTGCGGCCGCAGCGCGAGCCCGACGGGCGCAGTGCCGCGTATCACCACGTTGGAGGGCTTGTCGTCGCCGCGCCGCATGAGCGAAATCAGCACGACGGTCTCCTTCGACGCCATGCGCCGCCCGTCCTGCCCGATCGCCACCGCGGCGTGCATCTCGATGATGCCCGCCTGATCGCGGTAAATGCTGCTCTGCACCTCGGTTTCGGTGCCCTTGCGGATCACCACCACATTGTCGTATTCACCCGTGGTGACCAGTGTGCGTTTGAGTCCGGCATCGAGCATGAGCACCGTCGCGAAGACGTAAACCACCAATGCCAGACCGCCGACGGTCAGTGTGGTGGTGAGCCGCCGGACCCAGAGGTTGCGGACGACATAGGAAAGCGGAACGGCCATGGTCGTTTCCCGGTTCGCTGGCGGGCGGCGCTAGCCGATGGCCCGCAGCCCCTCCACGATACGCACGCTCGAGGCCCGGAAGGCGGGCACCACTGCAGCCATGATCCCGACCGTCACGGCACAGGCCGCCTGCAGACCGAGCGTGAGCGGCGATACCTCGAAAATCGGGAATACCCCGCCCGTCAGGGTTTTGAACATGGCGGCGGCAGGCGGCGTGGCGAGCAGGCCCAGCCCGCCGCCCACCACGCAGATCGCGACCGACTCTCCGAAGATGAGCAGGGTAATGAATCCGGGGCCGAAACCGAGTGCCTTGAGGGTCGCATACTCCGTGGTGCGCTCGCGGGCGCTCATTGCCATGGTGTTCGCCATCACCGCCATGATGATGAGAATCACCACATAGGAAACGATGCGGATGGCGGCGATGATTTCGTTCGACATCGCGACGAACCCGAGTTGAAACGCCTGCTCCGTCTCGGTCAGCGTCTCGGCGAGCGAGTTTTTGAATACCGCATCAATCGCGCGCGAGATGGACGCCGCGTTCTCCGGATCGCTGATGCCGACAATATAGACGCCGACCTGCTCGGCGCGCCGTGCCGCGGTTTTCTTTACCGACTCGTTAAGATAGTCCCAGTGAAACAACATCAGGCGCGTAACTTTGGTGCTGTCCGCGCCGTCGAAAATGCCGCGGATCACGAATTCCCAGGTGCCCGGATAAATGGTCCCGCGTATCGGCAGCACATCGCCCACCTTGAATCCGAATTGGTTGGCAAGCTGGCGGCCGACGAGGCAGCCCTTGCGATCGCGCAGATAGGCCTGGCGCTGTGACTCGGGCAGCACAAATTCGGGATAGAGGTCGAGATAATTGTCGGATATCGCGAACTGCGGGAAGAAATTCTTCGGTTCCTGGTAGATGCCGCCAAACCAGCTGGATCGCGCCACCCTCGTCACGCCGTCCACGCCACGAATACGGGCCTCGTAGCTCACCGGCAGCGAGAACACCAGCGAGATGGCATTGCGCGTCACAAGACGGGCATTGGAGGCCGCCTGCGCCCCTGCGTACCAGGCATCGACCACCGTCTGCAGCAGGCCATAGGCGAGCACGGCAACCAGCAGTCCCACCACGGTAAGCGCGGTGCGCAGCTTGTGGCGCAGGGCGTTCCTGAGGATCAGCTTCAACCCATGCATGAACGCTGCCTCGCGCACACCCATGGCTGGGAAAAATTATACATCCTATTGATTACGTCTTTTCCTGCCCGCGGGTCAGCACGCCTTTCTCCAGATGCCTGATCGCACGCGCGCGCCTGGCGGCATAGGGGTCGTGCGTCACCATGATGATGGTTTTTTCAAGTTCCGTGTTGAGCCGGTCCATCAGCGCCAGTATGTCTTCCGCCGAGGCACGGTCGAGATCGCCGGTCGGCTCGTCGGCAACCAGGATCGTCGGATCGGTGATGATGGCGCGCGCGATCGCCACGCGCTGCTGCTGGCCGCCGGAGAGTTGCGACGGATAGTGTTCCATGCGGTCGGTAAGTCCGACCATGGCAAGCGCTGCCTCGACATGCTCTTTGCGCTCGCTCCCCGACAGCCCGGTCAAAAGCAGCGGCAGCTCGATGTTCTCGAACGCGGTCAGCACCGGCATCAGGTTGTAGAACTGGAAAATGAAACCCACGTTGCGCGCGCGCCAGTCGGCGAGTTCGGCTTCGGACAGCACGGTGATATCGATGCCGCCGACAAGCAATGTGCCGCCGTCCGGCTTGTCGATGCCCGCGATCAGATTGAGCAATGTGCTTTTACCCGAGCCCGATGGCCCCATCAGCGCGACAAAATCGCCGTCCGCAATATCGAAGGTAAGGTCCTGCAACACCGGCACGATCTCACCGCCGCGGCGGTACGATTTCGTGAGGTTCCTGATTTCGACAACCGGACGCATAAAGACCTAGCCACAGATTCTTATTTCGTTGATAGCGATACCGCCGCGCCATCGCGCAGTCTGTCGGAAGGCTTGAGCACAACCTTATCTCCCGGCGCGACGCCCTTCACCACTTCGATCATGTCGCCTATCGTCCGGCCGGTTTCAACCTGGGCCTCGGCTACCTTGTTGTCCTTGATCACATAAACCACATTGCGGCCGCCGCGGCTGATGATCGCTGCCGGCTGCACTACAGTGCGCGCGCCGCGCTGTTCCGGAGGAACTTCCCGTGACAGGAACGCAACCTTGGCGCTCATTTCGGGCAGGATGCGCGGGTCCCTGTCGACAAACCGGATTTTCGCCGTCACCGTCGCCTTGGAGCGGTCAACGGTGGGCACCAGGCGATGCAGTACGCCGCGAAAACGCAGGTCGGGCAGCGCATCGAGCTGGATTTCGCACGGCTGGTCCAACCTGACTTTTGCCAGATTCGATTCCGCTACATCGGCTTCGACTTCGAGCGTGGACATGTCGGCCATGGTCACCACCGCGGCCTGCGAGCCGGTAGCGGAAGAAAACGGCGTGATCACATCGCCGACATTGGCATTCTTGGTCAGCACCACACCCTCGAACGGCGCGCGAATCAAGGTCTGCCCGACCGCGACCTGAGCCGCGCGGTGATTGGCCTCGGCCACTGCGATTGCCGCCTGGTAACCGCTGATGGCCGCCCTGGCCTTCTCGTAGCGGGCAACCACGGCATCGTGCGCCGCCTGTGAAACAAATTTTTTCGCCAGCAGGTCGCGCGAGCGGTCAAGCGCGCGCTCGACCTCGACCAGCTCGGCCCGCCCCTGTTCGAGATTGGCCTGCGCGACCTTGATGCTGGCCGCCGCCTGCTCCATGGCCGCGGTCACATCCTTGTTTTCCAGCCGCGCCAGCACCTGGCCTTCCTTGACCTGGCTGCCTTCGCGCACGCCCAGCCACTCGAGGCGGCCGGTGGCCTTGGATGCAACGGCGGCCTTGCGCTGCGCGACCACGTATCCCGTTGCATTCAACAGGGTATATCCCTGCGAAGGATATGCTGCGGTCACCGCCGCAACTTCCACCGGTATCGCTGCCGTGTAGCGCAACGCGGCATAGATGCCGACCGCAATAACCAGCGCCCCCGCTGCCCACAGCCCTGGATGCCGCCGTTTTCCCGGCATGCCGGCCGCGGCGCTCACACCGCCACGGTCGATGCGCAGCTTCGATAAGTCTTCGCCAGCCACTGAAACACCTTCACCAGACAGTTGCCCCGTGGCGGCGGCAACGTCGTTACAGGGGATCGGGAAATGTGTAAAAATGCGGCTAATTCTAGCAGGAGACCGCCATGACGGCACCGATCCCCGCCACCAGACCCGCGTTTCAATGGGAAGATCCATTGCTGTTCGACGACCAGCTCACCGACGAAGAACGCATGGTGCGCGACTCGGCGCACGCCTATTGCCAGGAAAAGCTGATGCCGCGCGTGCTGGAGGCCAACCGCCACGAAAAATTCCACCGCGAGATCATGAACGAGATGGGGAAGATGGGTTTCCTCGGCTCCACCCTGGAGGGCTACGGCTGCGCCGGCGTGAGCAACGTGTGCTACGGCCTGATCGCGCGTGAAGTCGAGCGCGTGGACAGCGGCTATCGCTCGGCGCTGTCGGTGCAGTCCAGCCTCGCGATGTACCCGATTTACGAGTTCGGCTCCGCACAGCAGAAAAGCAGATATCTGCCGAAAATGGCGACCGGGGAATGGATAGGCTGCTTCGGGCTCACCGAGCCCGGTTGCGGCTCGGACCCCGCCGGCATGGTGACGCGCGCCAGAAAAACCGACGGCGGCTACATCCTCCACGGCGCCAAGATGTGGATCACCAACGCGCCGCTTGCCGACGTGTTCGTGGTGTGGGCCAAGAACGATGACAACGTGATCCGCGGCTTCATCCTGGAAAAAGGCATGCAGGGGCTTTCCGCGCCCAGAATCGAAGGCAAGTTCAGCTTGCGCGCCTCCGTCACCGGCGAAGTCGTCATGGACCAGGTGTTCGTGCCCGAGGACAACATGCTGCCCAACGTGTCCGGCCTCAAGGGGCCGTTCAGCTGTCTGAACAAGGCGCGCTACGGCATCGCCTGGGGTGCGCTGGGCGCCGCCGAATTCTGCTGGCACGCCGCGCGCAACTATACGCTGGAACGCAAACAATTCGGCCGGCCGCTGGCGGCAAACCAGCTGATCCAGCTCAAGCTCGCCAACATGCAGACCGAGATCGCGCTCGGACTGCAGGCCGTGCTGCGCCTGGGCAGGCTCATGGACGAGGGCCGCGCCACGCCGGAAATGATATCGCTGTTGAAACGCAACTCCTGCGGCAAGGCGCTGGACATTGCGCGCATGGCACGTGATATGCACGGCGGCAACGGCATTTCCGACGAGTTTCATGTGATCCGCCACGTGATGAATCTGGAAGCGGTCAATACCTACGAGGGTACGCATGACATACACGCGCTGATCCTCGGGCGGGCGCAGACCGGAATTCCGGCGTTCAGCTGATTTCCCGCTCCTGTCTGCCGGCAGTTCAGTCCTGCCCGGCGCGCTCGCGCAGCGGTTTGCGCAGGTGCACCGGCGTGCGCTGCATGCGGGCGCGAATCCGGAGGTTGAGCATCTCGACCGCAACCGCGAAAGCCATCGCGAAGTAGATGTAGCCCTTCGGGATGTGGAGGTCCCAGCCTTCGCCGATGAGGGCAACGCCCACGAGGATGAGAAAGGAGAGCGCCAGCATCTTGATGGTCGGGTGACGGTCGACGAATTCGCTGATCGGCCCCGCCGCGACCAGCATGACGCCCACGGCGGCAATGATCGCGATCACCATGATCGCGACTTCGTCCACCATGCCCACCGCCGTAATCACCGAGTCGAGCGAGAACACGATGTCGATGACGGCGATCTGCGCGATAACCGCGCCGAAAGTCGCGACGGCCGCGACCGCTTTGCTTCCTTCCTCCTCCCCTTCGAGGGAATTGTGGATTTCATGCACGCTCTTCCACAGCAGGAACAGGCCGCCGCCGATCAGGATCAGGTCGCGTCCGGACACCGCTTTGCCGAACATCGAGAACAGCGGCTCGGTCAGCGTCATCAGCCAGGTGAGCGAGAGCAGCAATCCGATCCGCGACAGCATGGCGAGCGCGAGACCGATGGTGCGCGCTTTTGCGCGCTGGTGCTCGGGCAAGCGACCGCAGAGTATCGAGATGAAAATGATGTTGTCCACGCCAAGGACGATTTCGAGCATGGTCAGCGTGGCAAGCGCAAGCCAGGCATGCGGATCTATCAGCCATTCCATGAGGCTACTCCCTGTTTCCGTCAGTCAATGATCGCAGGCGGGCGAGCGGCCATGCAAACGGCGGGCCGCGGTAAACACGCCGCGATAAACATGTGCGTCATCTTACGAAACCGCGCAGCGGCTTGCCATGAAGAAAGGTAATAGTCCGGATACCCGGCTGTCCCCCTGCGCGGCCGGCGCTACCAGCCGCTGAAACGCGCCCATGCCGCCTCCATTCCGGCCGGCGATGATGCCGTGCTCCCGGTTGGTATCGGCGACGATGAGATCGGGAATCGGGCGGCCTTGCGCATCGCATACCAAGCCGTAGCCCTGGTCGATCCACTGTTTCGCGGTGCCGCGGTCGCGCGACAGCGCCATCCAGCTGGCGTCGGTGATAATCCAGTTTTTCTCCGGCTGGTGACCGATGCCATCACGCCGCGCAGCGTCGCCCCGCGTTCCATGTCGAGGACGCGCCCGATCTCGAGCAGGGTCTCATCGCCCGGCCGGACGCCCGAACGATGGCCGTCGCTGTCGATCTCGATCAGCGCCGGGGTTTCCAGATCGGTGAGTCTCAAATTTGCCTGTGCGGCCTGCGCCGCGGAATCGGGGAAATGGCTGGATTCTTCAGCAACCGTTCGCATTATAGAATGGCGATTTTGCGCTGGCCAGAAAATACCGAATGCATCCCGCACATCCCCCGGTTGCCGACGTATAACTACCAGGTTAGAGTGCAACCCGGTCGGCATTGAACCGCAAAAATCAAAGGACCAGACGCATGCAGGATAACTTGGATCATCTGCGACAATGGATCGGCAGGAAAGAAACCAGGATCGATGTCGCAACAACGTGGCCGGTGGTCGCGCTTGCCGCCACGCTCGACCGTCACGACCCAGCGCCCGTGAACGGAGACCCCATCCCGCCGGGCTGGCACTGGCTGTATTTTCTTGAAGCCAAGCCCGCATCGGAGCTGGGGCCGGACGGGCACCCCAGACGCGGCGGATTCCTGCCGCCGGTAGCGCTGCCGCGCCGCATGTGGGCCGGTGGCCGCATCGAATTCCGGCGCGATTTGAAAATCGGCGAAGCGTTGAGGCGCGATTCCGAAATCCTGTCGGTTCAGCCCAAACACGGAAAAAGCGGCAGCCTGGTGTTCGTCACCGTGCGGCACACGGTACACGCAGCCGACGACATCGCGGTAGTCGAGGAACACGACATCGTCTATCGCGAAGCGGCCAGACCCGGCGATCCTCCGGCGCAAGGCA
Organism: Burkholderiales bacterium; assembly: GCA_019746155.1. Classification (GTDB taxonomy): domain Bacteria; phylum Pseudomonadota; class Gammaproteobacteria; order Burkholderiales; family SG8-41; genus CAKKQX01. The sequence continues at coordinate 440 of JAIESJ010000217.1, read as the reverse complement.
AGCCCGCCCCGCAATCTGCGGCGTGGCGGCGCGAGATCACGCCCGACCCGGTCACGCTGTTCCGCTTCTCCGCGCTCACGTTCAACGGCCACCGCATCCACTACGACCTCGACTACTGCAGGCATGACGAGAACTATCCCGGACTCGTCGTGCACGGCCCGTTGCAAACCGTTCTCATGCTCGATCTCCTGCGCCGGAACGAACCGCGCCCGGTGAAGAAATTCGAATACCGCGCATTGCATCCGGTGTTCCACACCGAGCGCTTCACGGTCAACGGCAATCCAGACGCCGACGGTTCGAAAGCCGAATTATGGACAACGAACGCAGCCGGCAATTATGCGATGGCGGGAACCGCATACTTTTGATGCAGATATTCCGCCGCAACAGGAGGGCGCTGCCCTTTACGCTTGATGGCTTTACCGTAGCAGAAGAAGGCGTCC
>JAIESJ010000295.1 GCA_019746155.1 Burkholderiales bacterium | reverse complement strand
CTTGGCCGCAGCGTAGTCCGCCATGCCGGCGTAGCGATCCATGTGGTCTTCGCAAAGATTGAGCAGGGTCGCCGCATCGGGTGTGAGGCTCGCCGTGCTCTCCAGCTGGAAGCTCGACAGTTCGAGCACGAATGCGTCGGGCATCGCCGCGCCATCTTCGATCTGCGCCAGCGCATCGAGCACCGGCAACCCGATATTGCCGGCGACCACCGCTCTGAGACCGGCAGCACGACACATGCCGCCGGCCATCGCGGTCACCGTGCTTTTGCCGTTGGAACCGGTGATCGCGAGTATCCTCGCGGTTTTGGGCTGCGGGTTCCGGGTTTCGAGTTCCGCGAGCGCCTGGGCAAAAAGCTCGATATCGCCGACGACCGGCACGCCGCGTCCGATGGCCTCGGCCACCGCGGGTTCGCGGCGATCAACGCCGGGGCTGATCGCGATCAGATCTGCGCCATGAAAATGCTTCCGGTCGAACGCACCGGCAACCGCCGCGACTTGCGGCAATTCGCGCGCGAGTACCGCGGCGTGCGGTGGATTCTCGCGCGTATCCGCAACGCGGACATCCGCGCCGTGGCGCGCCAGCCAGCGTGTCATCGACAGTCCGGTATCACCCAGTCCCAGCACCAGAACCTTCCTGTTTTTGAAGTTCAGCATCGCCAATTGTCGTGAGGCGTAAGCCGCGACCCCAACCCGCTTGCTTCGCTACGCTTTTCACTCCTCACTCCTCGCTCCATCCTCACCGCAGTTTCAGCGTCGACAGACCCACCAGCACCAGCATTATCGTGATAATCCAGAAGCGAACAACCACTTGATTTTCCTTCCAGCCTTTCAGCTCGTAGTGATGATGCAGCGGCGCCATGCGGAAAATCCTTTTTCCGGTGAGCTTGAAGGAAGCCACCTGCAGCATCACCGACAGCGTTTCGACCACGAACACGCCGCCCATGATGAAAAGCACGATTTCCTGCCGCACGATCACCGCGATGGTGCCGAGCGCCGCGCCCAGCGCAAGCGCGCCGACGTCGCCCATGAATACTTCCGCCGGATAGGCGTTGAACCATAAAAACGCCAGCCCGGCGCCCGCGAGCGCGCCGCAGAACACGGTGAGTTCGCCGGCGCCGGGAATGAACGGGAAGCCGAGATATTTCGAGAACACCGCGTTGCCGGCGACATAGGCGAACACGCCCAGCGCGCTGCCGATCATCACCGTCGGCAGAATCGCCAGCCCGTCGAGCCCGTCGGTGAGATTCACCGCATTGCTGGTGCCGACGATCACGAAATAGGTCATGACGATGAAACCAAGCGCGCCGAGCGGATAGGCAACCTGTTTGAAAAACGGCACGATAAATTCGGTCTGCGCCGGCAGATGCGTGGAGAAGGCGATGTAGCAGGCGGCGGAAAGGCCGATCACCGACTGCCAGAAAAATTTCGCGCGCGCCGACAGGCCTTTCGGGTTGCGCTCGACCACCTTGCGGTAGTCGTCAACCCAGCCGACGGCGCCGAAACCCAGGGTCACCCCCAGCACGATCCACATCAAGCGGTTCTGCAAATCCGCCCACAGCAAGGTCGTGACAACGATCGAAACCAGGATCAGCGCGCCGCCCATGGTCGGCGTGCCGGCTTTCGACAGATGCGACTGCGGGCCGTCGTCACGGACCGCCTGGCCGATCTTGTAGGAAGTCAGCCTTCTGATCATCACCGGCCCGATAACGAACGTGATGCCCAGCGCGGTCAGGCAGGCCAGCACCGCGCGCAGCGTGATGTAGTTGAACACGTTGAACGCGCGGATGTCCTTGGCGAGCCATTGTGCGAGCTCTAGCAGCATGTGGTCACCCCGATGCGGAATGACTTTCGACGCCCGGTGAGCAGGTTTTCATTCATCATTCGCCGTTCCGCATTCAAAACTTCTCACCACCCGCTCCATCTGCATGAAGCGCGAACCCTTGACCAGCATCGTGACTTCGGGCGCGAGCAGGTTCTCGATCTCGGCCAGGAGATCCTCAATGCGGCAGAAGTGGCGCGCGTTCTTGCCGAAAGCCCGCGCGGCATGCGCCGACAGTTCGCCGAACGTGAACAGCCGGTCGATGCCCGCCTCGGCCGCAAATGCGCCGGCTTCGGCATGCAGCGCCGGCGCATCCGGGCCGAGCTCGCCCATATCGCCCAGCACCAGCAGTTTCCCGCCAGGCGCCTGGGCGAGGACAGCGATCGCGGCGCGCACCGACTCCGGATTCGCGTTGTAAGTGTCATCGATCAGCGTCGCGCCGTGCACGCACGCTTTTTTCTGCAGCCGCCCCCCGACGCCGGCGAAGCGGGAGAGCCCCGCGGCAATTGCCCGCGGCGTCACATCGAGCGCCGCGGCCACCGCACTTGCGGCGAGCGCGTTTTTCACGTTATGCAGTCCCGCCGCCCTGAGCGTGACGCCCGCTTCGCCATGCGGCGTTCTCACCACGATTTCGCTTTCCTGAAAGCGCAGGCGGTAGCTTGCGGTGACGGCGCCCGGGTTTTCAATTCCGAACTCGAGCCGCTTCCGGCCGGCGGCAAGCTCGCGCCACAGGTAGGCGAAGCGATCGTCTGCGTTGATCACCGCAATGCCGTCGGTTTTGAGCCCCTCGAAAATCTCGCCCTTGGCGCGCGCGATCGCCTCCTCGGAACCGAGATGCTCGATATGAGCGCGGCCGGCGTTAATGACGAGCGCCACGTCCGGTGCGGCAAGCTGCGTGAGGTAACGGATCTCGCCCGGGTGATTCATGCCCATCTCGATCACGGCATAACGGTGCTCGGGGCGCAGTTCGAGCAGCGTCAGCGGCACGCCGATGTCATTGTTGAGATTGCCGCGCGTGGCCAGCACCGCATTATCGGCACTGGCCGCGCGCAGAATGGCGGCAAGCATCTCTTTCACCGTGGTCTTGCCGCTGCTGCCGGTAAGCGCCACCAGAGGCATGGTGAATTTGCCGCGCCAGTAGGCGCCGAGCCGGCCCAGCGCACGCCGCGTATCCTTGACGAGGATCAATGGCAGCCTGATCCCCGAATCCGGCATTCCGAATTCAGCAGTCTCCACCATGGCCGCCGCCGCTCCGGCGGCCGCGGCCTGCGGCACGAAACGGTGGCCGTCGAAACGCTCGCCTCTGAGCGCGACGAACAGGTCGCCCCGCCTGACGGCACGGCTGTCGGTATTGACGGCATCGAATGCGGCGTCACCGCCGCGTATTTCGGCGTCTAGCGCGCGCGCCGCTTCGGCGATTCCCATCATCGTCATATGCGCCTCAACGCGGCCTGCGCCACCGCGGCATCGTTGAAGGGATGTTTGACGCCGCGGATTTCCTGATGGCGTTCATGGCCCTTGCCTGCGATGAGCACGACATCGCCACGCCGCGCCGCGGCGACCGCTTGCCGGATTGCCCGCGCGCGGTCGGGTACAACGGCGCATTCGGCCTCAACTCCTTCCAGAATATCGGCGATGATCGCGAGCGGATCCTCGCTGCGCGGATTGTCGTTGGTAATGATCACGTGATCGGCAAGCCGTGATGCAATGCGTCCCATCAGCGGCCGCTTGCCGCGATCGCGGTCGCCGCCGCAGCCGAATACACAGACCAGTTTCGAGTCTAAAGTTTCACGTCTGAAGTTCCTGCTTCGTGTTTGTCTCCCGCTCAACGTTAGACTTGAAACCTTGGGCTTTGAACTTTCGATTAATTCGCGCAGCGCAATCAGGACTTTTTCAAGCGCATCCGGCGTATGCGCGTAGTCGATAACAACCAGCGGCCGCCGCCCGCCGCCGTAGCACTCGGTGCGTCCCGCTACCGCCTTCACCTTCTGCAGCGCGTTCACAGAATCTTCCAGACTCACCTCGCTTGCGAGCAACGTGGCGAGCGAGCCCAGGAGGTTGGCGGCGTTGAAGCGGCCGATCAGCCGGCTCTCGATCGAAGCCGAGCCCCATGGCGTCGACACGTCGAACGCCAATCCGTCCACGCCGACATGCAGATTCCGGCCCTGCACGCGCAACAGCTTGCGGCCACGCACAGCCGGTATGCGGCCGAAGCCGTAGCCTAGTACGCTCAGGTCACGGCGCGGCATGCGCGTGGCCAGTTCGACCCCAAAGTTGTCGTCGAGGTTGAGTACCGCGCATTTGAGGGAAGGCCACCTGAAGAGCTTCGCCTTTGCCGCGCGATAGCTGCGCATGGTGCCGTGATAGTCAAGATGGTCGCGAGTGAGATTGGTAAGCAACGCGACGTCGAATTCGATGCCGGAGAGTCGATGCTGCGCAAGTCCATGAGACGACACTTCCATGCTGACGCCGCGCGCGCCGCGCTTGAGAAACTCTCTCAGCGCAGCGTGCAGCCACACCGCATCCGGTGTCGTATTGATCGAGGGTTCGAGTGCTCCCGGAAAACCGCAGCCCAGCGTCCCGATCACCGCGCATCTGCGGCCGGTGCGGGTCAGGCACTGCGCGATCCACTGACTACACGAGGTCTTGCCGTTGGTTCCGGTGATGCCGATCATCCACAGCTTCGCGCTCGGCCTGCCATAGACATGGCTCGCGATTTCGCCGGCATGCCGACGCAGGTTGGTCACACCCAGGTTGGCGGCACGCCACGCCGGATTCCACGCAAAACCCCCGCTCTCCCACAATACCGACGCGGCGCCGTTGGCAATCGCCTGCGGAATATAGTCGCGGCCGTCCCGGGTTTCGCCCGGGTAGGCGACGAAAGTGTCGCCCCGCCTGACCCGCCGGCTGTCGGTGGCGAGTCTTCTGACACCGAGCGCGTCGACCGCACGCAGGCTGAAGCGGGAGGTTTGTGCGCCCCTCGCGGCCGGCATCAGACTTCCTCCTTGATTTCGGGCGCGCTGGACGGCGGCAGCACGACGTTATCCACCGGCGCATCGGGCGGCACGGCCAGCAGCCTGAGTGCTCCCGCCATCACCTGGCTGAATACCGGCGCAGCCACGGTGCCGCCGTAATACTGACCGGCCGAGGGCTCGTCGATCATGACCGCCACCACCAGCCGCGGATGGGTCACCGGCGCGAAACCGACGAACGCCGACACGTACTTGTTAGGCGCATAGCCTCCGCCTTCAAGCTTGTGCGCAGTGCCGGTCTTGCCGGCGACGCGATAGCCGGCAACCTGCGCGCGCGGTGCGGTGCCGCCGGGCAGCACCGCCATTTCCAGCATCTTGCGCACCGCCTGCGCGGTCGCAGGGGAAATCACCGGTACGCCTTGGGCCGGCCCGTCGCGCTTGAGCAGCGTCACCGGCTTGAGTTCACCGTCGGTCGCGAATATGGTGTAGGCGCGCGCCAGTTGTAGCAGGGAGACCGAAATGCCGTGGCCGTACGACATGGTCGCCTGTTCGATCGGCCGCCACGTTTTGTACGCCCGCAGCCTGCCCGAGACTTCGCCCGGAAATTCCGATTGCGGCGGCACCCCGAAGCCCGCTTGCGAAAACAGCTTCCACAGCGTTTCCGCAGGCAGCGCGAGCGCTATTTTTGCGGCGCCGACGTTGGACGATTTCTGGATTACCTGCGCCACCGTCAACGCGCCCTGCGGATGCGCATCATGAATCACGCGGTCGCCTATCGTCATCTGCCCCGGTGCGGTCTGGATCACCGAGTCCGGCCTGACCGTGCCGGCCTCGAGCGCCGCCGCCGCGGTAAACGGCTTCAGCGTCGAGCCCGGTTCGAACAGATCGGTCACCGCCCGGTTGCGCGTGCGTTTGGGATCGAGCTTGTCGCGGTTATTGGGGTTATAGGAAGGCACGTTCGCCATCGCCAGCACCTCGCCGCTTGCCGCATCGAGCACCACGATGCCGCCGGCCTTGGCGCGATTCACGGCAACGGCGGCTTTCAGCTCGCGAAACGCGAGATACTGAATTTTGGTGTCGATCGAGAGTTTGAGCTTTTGTCCCTGCTGCGGCCGGCGGATGCTTTCGATGTCCTCGACGATGTGTCCGAGACGGTCCTTGATCACGCGGCGGCTGCCGGGTTTGCCGGCAAGTGTCGCGTCAAATGCGAGTTCAATCGCTTCCTGCCCGTTATCGTCAACGCCGGTGAAACCGATCAGATGCGCCATGACTTCGCCCGCCGGATAGTAGCGGCGATATTCCCTCTGGAGGAAAACACCGGGAATGCCAAGCCCGACCACCTTGGCCGCCTGCTCCGGCGGAAGCTGGCGCTTGAGATACACGAATTCGCGTTTGGGGTCGGCAAGCCTCTTTTTCACTTCGCCAGCGTCCATCTCCAACAGCTGCGCCAGCCTCAGCATCTGCTCCGGCGTGGTTTCGATGTCGGCCGGGCTTGCCGCGACGGATTCGACAGGCGTGGAAATGGCAAGCGGTTCGTCATTGCGGTCGACGATCATGCCGCGCGTGGCGCTGATTTCAACCACGCGCGAATAGCGCGATTCGCCTTTTTGCCGCAGGAAGTCGTTATTGAGTCCCTGCAGATAGAACGCACGCACGGCGAGCGCGATGAACCACAGCAACAAACCGGCGAGCAGCACGCGCGAGCGCCACGCCGGCAACCTGAGCACGGGCGTGGAAGCGGCGGCCGTGTTCATGGCCTGCTCTCCGGCGCCGGCGGCGGAACGATCTGGATGCGCGTAGCGGAAGGCACGCGCATGCCGAGTTTCTGGGCCGCGATTTTTTCGACGCGCCCGTGCATCGCCCACGTGCTCTGCTCGAGTTGCAGTTGGCCCCACTCCACATCGAGCTGCTTGGCGCGTTCCTGCTCCTTCTGCAATTCGACGTAGAGCTTGCGCGCCTTGTGCTGCGAGCTGACCAGCGACAATGCGCAGGCAATCAGGATTGCCAGCAGCAGCAGGTTAAGCCGGACCATCACGTTGTTGCTCCTGCACGATTCATCCGTGCCCCGGTCCGCTCCGCGATACGCATCACGGCGCTGCGCGCACGCGGATTGGCGGCGATTTCTTCTTCACCCGGACGCTGTGCGCGGCCGATGAGCCTGAGCGGCGGCGGCGCGATATCTTTCGCTCTGACCGGTAGGCGCGCCGGCAGGCGGTCGGCCTGTGCGTTATCACGCAGGAAACGCTTGACGATACGGTCCTCGAGCGAATGAAAACTGATTACCACCAGACGTCCTCCGGGCGCCAGCAACTCGAGACATTGCGGCAGCGCTAGCGACAATTCCTCAAGCTCCTGATTGATGTGAATCCGTAGAGCCTGAAACGTCCGCGTCGCCGGATCCTGGCGTGGCTCGCGCGCAGGAACGGCTTTTGCCACGAGCGCGGCAAGTTGTCGTGTGGTGTGAACAGGCCCCCGCGCTCGAGCCGCAACAATCGCTGCTGCAATCTGTTTAGCAAACCGTTCTTCGCCATAATTTTTTATTACCTCCCGGATTTCGGATTCGGCCGCTTGCGCGAGCCATTGCGCAGCCGTGATGCCGCGGCTCGCGTCCATGCGCATGTCGAGCGGCGCATCAAAACGAAAACTGAAACCGCGCGCCGCGTTATCGAGCTGTGGTGACGACACGCCAAGGTCGAGCAGGATGCCGTCCACATGTGCAATCCCCGCGCGTGCCGCGAGCTCCCGCAACCGCCCGAAGGCGCCGTGCATGATCGAGAAACGCTCGTCACTGATTTCTCCTCCCGCCTTGACCGCATCCCAATCGCGATCGAACGCGATCAGGCGTCCTTGTTTTCCCAGCCGCGCCAGGATCAGCCGGCTGTGCCCGCCGCGACCGAACGTGCAATCGACATAGGTGCCGTCCGCACGCACATTCAACCCGTCAACCGCTTGCTCCAGCAGGACCGTGGCATGTGAGCCCACGCTCACAAGGAAAATCCCTCCAGCTCGGGCGGGAGCCCTCCCGCGCCGAAGCCGCCGGCCTTGCCGATCAACTGTTCCCAGTTCTCCTGATCCCACAACTCGAACTTCCTGCCCTGCCCGACCAGCACTACGTTTTTGTCAAGCTGAGCGAATTGACGCAGCGCGGGCGAAATCAAAATGCGCCCCGCGCCGTCCATGCTCACATCGACGGCGAAGCCGATCAGCCGCCGCTGCAGTTCACGCACGCGCGGATCGAGATTCGACAATCCTTCCAGTTTCTGCTGGATGAGCTCCCAGTCAGGGAGCGGATAAATGAGCAGGCAGCGATCGGCGTCTGCCGTGATGACCAGATGCCCGCCGCAGCGCTCAAGCAGGGTATCGCGGTGCCGGGCGGGCACTGCCAGTCTGCCTTTGCTATCCAGATTGAGTTGCGCGATGCCGCGGAACACAGCCCTCCCTTGTTTCTGCGGAAAATGGCGCTTCCCCTTGAGAAGCGATTCTTTCTCCCACTTTCTACCACTTCTACCCACTATATTGAAAAAGTATTAGGGGGTCAAGGGACTGATTTTGGTTTTCTGGTTTTGTGACAAAGACTTATGACAGATAATTCAGGCCGGGTTTAAGCTTTGGTTGGGATATTAATTAAGCCAAGAAAACATGATGATAAAGAAAAAACTAAAGGTAATACTTTAAATACATTTAAGCTTACGAATCAGGAAATTAGGAAAAAAGAGGGTGTTGCAGAACAGCAACACCTGAAAAGAAAAAAGAAGCTGGCCGATAAGCCGGGTTCTGTCGTGGACAGCCATTCCTCTAGGCCTTGAATTGCTCCAAGGCTCAAGCCACCTACCCGCAAGCTCGGCGGGCCGCGTCATCGCTTGCCTATTTGGTGTTGCTCCGGGTGGAGGTTGCCGCGTTTCACCCTTGGTCTTTTACGCACCAAGACTCGTCTCTGTGGCCCTGTTCCTCGCCTTTGCCGAAGACTAGCGCCTTCGGCTTATAGCGGACGGCCGTTAACCGTCACCCCGCCCTGTGGAGCCCGGACTTTCCTCTGCATATCCGAGGAAATGCAGCGGCTGTCTGGCCAGCTTCATCGCCATTCTAGCACCTGCCCAAGCTCCCCGGGTCATGGCCGCCGGCGACAGCGCCGTTGTTGCCTTGACGTAACGATGAAACTCCGCGTGAATTCCGCCTTCTAACGAATAGGGGCCACACCGGGCCGGACATCAAGGAAGGAGGAGAAGCATGTTGATGCGACGCAGACTGTACTTCATGCTGCCGGACAGCGACAGCGCGCGCCAAATGCTCGATGAAATGCTGCTGGCGCGAATCGAGGTGCGGCATATCCATTTTCTTGCCCGGCGCGGTACATTGCCGCCCGAGCTTCCCGAGGCCACCGTACTGCAGAAAACCGATATTGTCCACGGCGCTCAACTCGGCGTGGTCATCGGCGGCGTTGCCGGAATCTTGGGCGGGCTACTGGTCATACTGTTCCCCCCCGCGGAGGTGTCATTGCAGCTGGTGACGGTGCTGATCGCGGCGCTGCTCGGTTCGTTGTTCGGCGCGTGGGCATCGAGCATGGCGGCTAGTGCCATGCCGAACTCCAGGCTCAAGACCTTTTATCCCGACATCGAGCAGGGTAAAGTATTGATGATGGTGGACGTGCCGATGCGGCGGGTTCAGGAGATTTCCGAGCTGGTCGCACGCCGCCACCCGGAAGCGGTGGCGGGCGGTTTCGAGCCCACCATTCCGGCTTTTCCATGATCCGGTTTACTACCGGCGCCGGCCCGGATGGCGCCAGGAGGGGCGTAGCGCAGTGAGAACCTGCTCATAGCAATAACTGAACTGGCACCCAGTGCCAGGGATGCGCCGTAACCACGGCGCTTGCAGCACAATGTGTCACGCGATGACGCAAACAAGCCCCGCAACCCCTCATCCCTGACCCTTTTCTCCCGTCCACGGGAGAACGGGGGATGAGGCGGGCGGGGCTTTATTTTGATCAGCGACGGTGCGCTCGCAGCTTTTCCACCATGGCATGAATCCTGCGCAAGCGCGGCTCGCGTACGCCGAGCGCTTCGAGATGGCGCAGCGTATTGACAAGGTATTCGACATTGGCGCCGCGCGCACCGACACCGCGCGTGATCAGCGCCGCCACCTCCTCGACCGGCAGGCGCCCGGCGTAGCTCGGGTGCGCGGGATCGGCGATAAAGGCAAGCGCCCGCACACGTTCGCCGGCAACATCGACATGCACCAGCCGGGGACGATAAGTGCGGCGCGACATCTCGCGCATCCACAAGCTTTCGAGCACGCTTTCTGTTTGGCGCTGCGCGACCAGATAGGCGATGCCGCGACAGGCACCGCCGCGATCAAGCCCCAGCACCAGGCCGGGCTGTTCGGGCGTGCCGCGATAGCGGTGAGAATATATGCAGAAAGCGCGGTGATAACCGCGCAGCAGGGCGGAACACGACCGGGCATAAGGAAAGCCCGGATCCCACATCAGGGAACCGTAGCCGAAAATCCACAGGTCGCCGCGCGGCAGCGCCAGATCAAACTGATGAGGCTGTGAGTCGCTCAAAACGCCGGAAACATGAAAACGATAATCCGGATAACGGCCGCCGGCTTACCGCGTTGACGGCAGGGGCTGCATGGTCATGCGATTTTCCATGCAATGCCGCCCCCCGCACGGAACGGCACCAGCCGGTCCTGGTGAAACGGCAGCTCGTTCGCCACGTGCCATGTTTCCTTCACCAGAGTAATCGAGTCCGGGTTGCGCGGCAGCCCGTAGAAATCAGGGCCGAAGTGACTGGCGAAAGCCTCGAGCCGGTCGAGCGCGCCGGCCCTGTCGAAAGCTTCGGCGTAGAGCTCGATGCCGGCGTGCGCGGTATAAATGCCCGCGCAGCCGCAATCCGACTCCTTGGCGTGTCGTGCATGCGGCGCGCTGTCGGTGCCGAGAAAAAACCTGGGATTGCCGCTTACTGCCGCCTCCACCAGCGCCTGGCGGTGCTCCTCGCGCTTGAGCACCGGCAGGCAGTAGTGATGCGGGCGGAGGCCGCCGGCGAACAACGCATTGCGGTTGAGCAGCAGGTGATGGGCGGTGATCGTCGCCGCGATGCGCGGCGGCGCCGCGGCGACGAAACGCGCAGCTTCCCGCGTCGTGATGTGCTCGACCACCACGCGCAGCCGGGCAAAACGCTCGACAAGCGGCGTCAGCACGCGCTCGAGAAAAACCCGCTCGCGGTCAAACATGTCCACCGCCGGATCGGTGACC
>JAIESJ010000151.1 GCA_019746155.1 Burkholderiales bacterium | reverse complement strand
GTGCTCGCACAGGCGCGCCACCGTCCCGCTGCGGCTCATGCCGTGCCACTGGTCGCGCAGCCGGCCGGTGGTGAGATGCAGCGGGTAGCGGGCATCGGTATTCTCCGCGCTACCGTGATGACGCGCATCGACGAAGCGCGCGCGCCCGTCGGCAGTGGCGAAAATCCCGTCCTCATAGAGCCGCGCGCGGCCGCTGCGCGCACCTTCCGGGTACGGCCATTGCTGCGGCCCATCGCGCTCCAGCAGCGCATACGTCAGGCCGGTGATGTCGAGATCGCGGCCGCGCGTCGTTTCGCGATGTTCGTTGAAGACCTCTTCCGCGCTCGCATAAGGGAAAAGCCGCGCCGTCTGGGAATGCTTGAGCCGCGCGCCGAGCCGGCGCGCGAAGTCGGCCGCGATTTCCCAGTCGGGCCGCGCCTCCGCCGGCGCCGGCACGGCGGCGCGCACGAGCGAGATGCGCCGCTCGGAGTTGGTGACGGTGCCTTCCTTCTCGCCCCAGGTAGCGGCCGGCAGCAGCACGTCGGCAAAAGCCGCGGTGTCGATGTTGCGGTAGGCGTCCTGCACCACGACAAACTCGGCTTTCTCGAGTGCGGCGCGCACCCGCTTCTGGTCCGGCATCGAATATGCGGGATTGGTGCACGCGATCCACACCGCGCGGATGGTCCCGGCCTCCAACGCGCGAAACAGCTCCACCGCCGTCATGCCGGGCGCCGCGGGAACGTCGTCTATGCCCCACAGACGCGCCACTTCGGCGCGGTGCACCGGGTTGGCGAGATCGCGATGCGCCGACAGCAGGTTCGCCATGCCGCCCACTTCGCGCCCGCCCATGGCATTGGGCTGGCCGGTGAGCGAGAACGGCCCGGCGCCCGGCTTGCCGATGTGACCGGTCGCCAGATGCAGGTTGATTAGCGCACAGTTGTTGTGCGTGCCGTGGCTAGACTGGTTGAGCCCCTGGCAATAGAGCGAGAGCGTGGCCCCGGACTGCGCAAACCAGCGCGCGGCCGTGACGATGTCGGCGGCGGAAATGCCGCAGATCTGGGCGGCAAGCTCCGGCGAATACTCGCGCAGTGTCTGCTTGAACTCGGCAAACCCTGCGGTATGGTCATGGATGAAGGTTTCATCGATCCAGCCTTCCCACAGCATCACGTGCAGCATGGCGTTATACAGCGCAATGTCGGTGCCGGGCAGCAGTGCCAGGTGCAGATCGGCTTCGGCCGCGGTCGCGGTGCGGCGCGGATCGACGACGATGATCCTGAGGCTGGGATTGCGGGCCCTCGCCTCCTCGATACGCCGGTAAACGACCGGATGTGCGAACGCGGTGTTCGAGCCGGCGATGAAAATGCATTCGGCGGAATCGATGTCCTCGTAGCACGCCGGCGGCGCGTCGGCGCCCAGCGACAGCTTGTAGCCGGCGACCGCCGAGGACATGCACAGCCGCGAATTGGTATCGACGTTATTGGTGCCGATCAATCCCTTGGCGAGCTTGTTGAAAACATAGTAATCCTCGGTCAGCAACTGGCCGGAGATGTAAAACGCCACGCTGTCGGGGCCATGCGCCGCGATGGTATCCGCGAAGCGCTGCGCGCAATGATCGAGCGCCTCATCCCAGTTCACGCGCCGGCGTGGCGCCGCCCGTTCGCTTCGCAGTTCAGGATAAAGCGCGCGCAAATCGCGGCGCGCGGTAAGATGCAGGGTTGAGCCCTTGGTGCACAAACGCCCGAAATTGGCCGGATGCGCCGGGTCGCCGCGGACGCCGGTGATCTCGCCGTTTTCACTGGAAATCACTACGCCGCAGCCGACGCCGCAGTAACAGCATGTCGATCTTGTCTCGCCCATGCCGCATCCGGAGCAACCACCGTGCCAGAATGAATAGTGATAAAAAACAACATGATAGGCACAGATGTCGCGCCCCGGCGCCTATTAGCGGTGCATCAATGCTTAAAGTTGGTGCAGCAGATCCGCTACGATCAAAAAGTTTTGGAGAGCGTCCATGAAGGTTCAATCCCTCGGCCATGTCGTGCTCAAGGTGCGCAGCCTGGAGCAGTCGGTCCCGTTCTATCGTGATGTTCTCGGCCTGAAGGAAGTCGCGCGTTATCGCGATGTGATGGCATTCTTCTCCGCCGGGGACAACCACCATGACATCGGCCTGATGGAGGTGGGAGACGCCGCCGCGCCGAATCCGCACAGCGTGGGGCTTTATCACGTCGCGCTGAAGGTAGGGAACAGCCGCGACGAGTTGCGTGCGTTCAAGGCGCACCTCGAACATCATGGCATCGCCATTCTCGGCATGGCCGATCATCGCGTCAGCCAGTCGCTCTACATCACGGACCCTGACGGCATCGAGATCGAAATCTACGTCGATGCCGATCCCGAAATCTGGCGCAACGATCCGGCAGCAGTGGCAACGGTTCGTCCACTCACGCTATGGAGCGCAACCGCGGCACTGCAGACAAATTGCGCCATAATTTGGTAGAATATCCTCTATTCGTCGGCTCCGGGGTCGAATCGTTACTTTCCAAACGGTTTAATGTTCACCTCCCGGCATCGGACAACGGACGTGTTATGCGGCTATCGGTGACAACGGCACTAATTAAAATCGCGCTGTTAAGCGTGAGCGCCTCGTGCGCATTCGCCAGCGATGCCGACATGCCCGGCAAGAATAATACGCACTGTGGCTTTGTCTCGTCCACGCCGGCTTCCATGCCCGCATCGCTGGGTCTTAAGCCGCCGTGCGACGACGTGGTAACGCCCAGTCAATCGGACTTCGATATCCGGACTGCGGCGGCATACTCCGGCTACAACCTGAATCAGCCTCGGCCGATCCTCTATAGCGGGGTCCGCGCGACCTCCCGCGCCGGGCTGCAATCCGCCGAAAACTTCAGCGGCATCCTCTATCCGCTGTCGGAGAGATGGCTCTCGTCCGTCGAGGCGAGCATGGCACAAGAGTCCTTGCTGGCGTCACGGCGATATTCATTGTCTAGCCAGCTGCACACGACGCTTTCCGGCGGTTGGGGCATTAGCCTCGGCTTGAAGCGCAGTGTCTACGGCGCAGAAAGCGCATCCTTGCTCTCTCCTAACGGCACAGCAGCAAGCGGGGTTACCAATGGTTACTTGCTTGCTCCGGCGCAATACTCGGAGTCCGCCGCGACAACCAGCTTTCAGCTTCAGCTCGATTATCCCTACGGCCAACGCAACTTGTTCGGGATCGCGTACGCCTCAGGAAGAAACGCCTATCTTTACTCGCCGCCTCATAGACCGTTTCATGACACACGTCAGTTCATGCTTACCGGTCAACATTGGCTGACGTCGAGCTGGGCTCTGAGTTACGACGTTTATGCTCCCGAATCCGGCAGCCTTCTCCCGCGCCAGGGCCTGAAGCTCGGGTTACGCTATCGTTTTTGACCTAGCGATGCCGAGGCTCAAACACGCCCGATAGGGCAGGAGCGGGCTTCTGGTGTCGCTCTGCAAGGCAATCGCAAAAAACCGAGCGTGCCGGGACGGTTCGCAGTCGCTTGCCTGCATGCAACGATGCCTGCTTAAAAAGCCCCGCCGCGACGGACTCGGTCAGCGCAAGATCGCTCTCTTCACGTCGCGCTATTGCTGCCTGCCGGTCTTATTGATAAGCGGGACGAAGCGCACTGCCAGCACCTCGCGCTGCGTGAGCTTACCGTCCGGCCTCTTTTCGATCAGAAGCAGCGTCTGGCCGCCCCGTTGGCTGCCGACCGGTATCACCAGCCTGCCGCCGGGCTTTAACTGCTCGATCAGCGGTGGCGGCACTTCGCGCGCCGCAGCGGTGACCATGATGGCATCGAAAGGCGCGTGCTCGGCCCAGCCCTGATAACCGTCGCCGATCTTCGTTACCACGTTGCGATAGCCCAGGGCCTGCAGGCGCTGCGCCGCCTCGCGCCCCAGCGGTTCGACGATCTCGATGGTATAGACCTCGCGCGCGAGTTCGGCCAGCACCGCGGCCTGATAGCCGCAGCCGGTGCCGATCTCGAGCACCCTATCGGACGGCTTCACGTCCATGAGGTCCGTCATCAGCGCCACGATGAACGGCTGCGAAATGGTCTGGCCGTGTCCGATCGGCAGCGGCCGGTTATCGTAGGCGTGGCGCTCGTCCCCCGGCAATACGAAGCGGTGGCGCGGCACTTTGCGCATTGCCGCCATGGTCTTCCCACTCAGTGTCGCGCGCCCGGTCTCGAGACGCGTCTCGCGCGTAAGTTGTGCGATATCCTCCAGCATCCTGGTGCGCTGGATCTCGAAAGCATCCCGGGCTTCGGCAATCATTGTTCCTCCTGCCGCAAGTATTAGGGCGCCGCACAACGCGCACAAACGCTGGCGCCCGGAAAAAATGGCAAACAAAAATCGCATGTCGGCTATCGCGTCCCGCGTCCTATGCCTTTCCCCTTAATGCAAACGCCTGCGCCAGCGGCTCGTAAGAGCACGGCCGGCTGCCATAATCGCCGGTGATAAAGTGGCACTTCGGATTTCATTGACTTCTCCTCACCGGACGCACACGGCTCAAAACAGCGACATCTGCCCGGCCCGGCCCGGCACCTTGAAATGCGTGATGTCGAGCGTGAGGTTGTGGCGACCGCTGTTGAAGCCGATGCGTTTACAGGCAATGGCGAAGCGCTGCGCCAGCAATCTCGCGAGCTCCCCGGTCCCGCGCATGCGGCTGCCGAAATCGGGATCGTTGTCGCGCCCGCCGCGCATCTCGCGCACGCGGCTCATTACATGCCGCGCCTTCAGCGGATAATGCCGTTCGAGCCAGTCCTTGAACAGCTCTTTCACCTCCCACGGCAGGCGCATCAGCACGTAGCCCGCGGCGCGCGCGCCGTGCGCCCACGCCGCCTCCAGCACCGGCTCAATCTGGTGGTCGGTCAGGAACGGGATCACCGGCGCCACCAGCACGCCGACCGGGATGCCGGCCTCGGAAAGCCGCCTCATCGCCTGCAGGCGCCGCGCCGGCGCCGGGCAGCGCGGCTCGAGCTTCCGCGCGAGCTCATGGTCGAGGCTGTTGACCGAAATGAAGACGTTGACCAGGTTCTTCCGCGCCATCGGGACGAGGATGTCGAGGTCACGCTCGACCATCGCATTCTTGGTAACGATGCCGACGGGATGACCGAACTCCGCGAGCACTTCGAGGATGCCGCGCGTGATTTTCCATTCGCGCTCGACCGGTTGATAGGGATCAGTGTTGGCGCCGAGCGAAATCACTTCGCACCGGTAGTCCGGTTTTGACAATTCCTTGCGCAGCAGCTCTGCGGCATTGGCCTTGGCGAAAAGCCGTGTCTCGAAATCGATGCCCGGCGACAGGTTGCGGTAGGCATGGCTCGGTCTCGCGTAGCAGTTGTGGCTCACCACGCCGTTCGCGATGAAGTCCCCGGTCTCCGTCGTGATGTCGTAAAGCCGCAGCGCTTTGCCCAGCGGTTCAATGCTGACCACGCGCAGATGAGCATCGCTCTTCACGGCCTGACCGCCGATCTCGCGCTTGCGGGTGATGGCGGGATCCACACTGTGAAAGAAGCGTAAATGCTCGCGCAACCCCCCGGTAAGGCGCACGACTTCGATGGATTTCAATTGTTCGCGGTGCACATGCTCCACCACAAACCGGAAATCGAGAGTCCGGAGACAGCGACCGATCCAGCCGATGATTTCTTCATCCGTGTTGCTGATTCTCAGGATGCCCTGACTGTAGCTGCCCTCGGCGTCGAAAATCCCGGCGAGAAAGCCGGCGGTCCAACCAGGCGAAGGCGTCGCTGCGGGCCAGGCGATGAGCGCGCGGATCTGTTCCACGTGGGGGCGCGCGTGGGTGCGGATCGCGTGCATGACTTGGCAGCCGGCGGCGGCTTTCTGGAACACAAACTCCTGCGTCGCGATCTGCGAATCGTTCAGATACTCCCGTGCCCGCTGAAGCGCTTCCGTGTCGCACAGTGCAAGGCGGAAATGATGCTGATCGCCATTCACCCGGCCGGCTCGTTGATAGCGGTACGACGCCAGCATGCCGTCACCTCGAATGATGCCGCACAGGTACCCGAGCCGGTAGTCGCGGTCTTTCGCGGGCGGGCGGGCGAAAGCGCCTGTACCCATGAGTTTGTTCCGGATCGTAAGATATGGCCGCTGTGCGGCGCCTCGACCCATGGTGCCGGTAACAAACTTCCACCCGCGTTCAGTAAGAAATCGGTGATCAGCGCCAGCGACAAGGCACGTACCATCTTCAAGGATTATCCGGTACGCCGGCTTGATGACGCTCCAATGCGCGAGTACGCGCGCCTTGGCGTACCGTAGGTACCGACCGCGGCGCACCGTTCCGTAGAGTTCGTCACCGGCGCGCACCTCTGCCAGCGGGCGCGGCCTGCCGTCCGCCATGAGAATCAGCGTATCGCCTGAGAGGCAGTAGATGCAGCCATGCTCGCAACCCTGGTAGGGATTGATCGATTGCGTGAACGGGATGTCCGGCGAATCGTTGCGCGCAATGATGCTCTTCGCGTGTTCCGCGGTGACGCGGGTCTTTAACGGCGGCAGTTCGTCCTCCGACGGCGTATTCCAGCCGTCGTCGAACGCCTCGCGCGTCACATTCTCGAAGCGGCCTTCGGGATTGATGCCCGCGCCGCGTCCCTTGCGCGGATCGGCGTACTTGCCGGAAAGGGTTTTGAGCGGCATCAGATCAGCAGGCGTTTGAGTTGTGCAAGCGCTTCGGCATCGGCCTCGCCCTGGATGCGCGCAAGATCCAGCGTCACGGCCCCGAGTGCCTTGTAGATCGCGGCGATGCGCGCATCCCATGCCGTAAGCGCCTCCAGCTGGCGCGCCACCACCGCATGGTCGCCGCGCGCGATCGGGCCCGTCAGCGCCTTCACCGTTCCGAGCTTGAACACGTTGTCCACCGTCTCGCGCACCAGCGGCTCCATCATGACGAGCGCCGTTTCGCGTGCGAGTCCCGATTTTTCGTAGGCGCGCAAGCCGGTTTCGAGCAGTGCGGCGAGGCCATTGCACACGAGCACGCTCGCCGCGTGATAGAAGGTCTTGCACTGCGGATCGATGGCCGAGACCCTGGCGCCGATGCTCTCGAACGCCGGCTGCAGCACGTCGAGCGCGGCACGATCACCCTCGGCGGCACACCAGGTGCCGGTGAAGGTGAGTGCCGCATCGCGCGGATCGGCAAAGCTCTTGAGCGGATGCACGCTGGCCACCCTGGCACCCGCCGCGACTGCGGCACCGAGTTGCGCCGATGCCAGCGCGCCGCTGCAGTGGAACACGATGTCGCCGCGCCTCAGCAGTGCGCTTTGCGCGAGCTTTTCGCAGCCATGAACGATCTTGCCGTCCGGCGGCGTCAGCATCCACACGTCGGCCGCGCGCATTTCTTCCAGCCAGTTCACGGCACGACCGCCGCCGATGAAGGCAACCGCCGAACGCGCGCTGTGCGGCGTGCCTCCCAGCACGTCCTGGACGACGAAAACGTGTTTCTCCGCCCACAGCGAGGCAAGCGTGCGCCCGACGCGGCCGCAGCCAATGATGTTGAGCGTTCTCATGAAATATCCGGGTCCGCCAAAAGGTTACAAGTTTAACCTTCCGACGGCCGGCGGCGGGCTAAAGTTCGGCGCCGCGCTGCCGAAAAGACTATTGCCGGCCAGCTGTGTTCAGCAGGCGCGTGCGTACGCCGGAAATTCCAACGACCGGACGAAAAAAACGAAATGCAACAAGACCTTGCAGCAATCGACCAAGAAGCCGAGCGGCTCGTCAAAAGCATCGGCATCCCGCCCTGCCCGGCCATTCTCACCTCGCTGGTGAGGGAAATGCGCTCCGACGATCCGGACTTTACGCGCATCGCCAAGCTGATCAGCAGCGACGTCGGACTCGCGGCGGCGATGCTCAAAACCGTGAACTCGCCGTTCTACGGCCTGTCCACCAAGGCAACCACGGTGCAGCAGGCGCTGGTGCTGCTGGGCCTGCGCACCGTTACGCATCTCGTCACGGGATTGCTGCTGCGACAGGCGTTTCCGGTCGCCAACTGCAAATTCATGGAGCGTTTCTGGGACATGTCGGCCAATGTCGCTGCGATCGCCGCCCAGCTCACCAGGCAGGTCAAAAGCGTAAACCGCGACGAGGCCTACACCTTCGGATTGTTCCGCGATTGCGGCATGCCGCTGCTGATGCTGAAGTTCGCCGACTACGCGCGCGCCCTTGCCACGATGGGCGCTCACAGCGGGCGCAGCGTCAGCGAGGTCGAGGAGGAATACTGCGGCATCGATCATGCCCAGATCGGACACTACCTTGCCAAGAGTTGGCACTTGTCCGAGCAGGTCTGTCTCGCCATCCTCTGGCATCACGATCCTTCGGCGCTGGCGGGCGATCGTCCGGAATTGCCTGCCGCGAGCCTGCGGTTGATCGCGCTGGGCATGGCCGCCGAGCATGTGCTGCGAACCTACCGCGACGAACCCGTAGCCGCGGAATGGCAGCAAAGCGGAACGCTGGCGCTCGGCCATCTGGACTTGTCCGAAGCCGATTTCGCCGATTTCTCCGAGGCAGCGCAGCAAGTCCTCGCCCACAACTGAGAGCCCGTAACAAAATCAAAAAAATTAGCCGCAGATGAACGCCGATTGGGTCTTTTTGATATGCGCTCCAAAGCTGCTCCGCCGCGCACCTGCGCTGTCAGCGCGCCACAACGCACCCGCGTTATAGTGCGTAGATGCCACTTTCACGCCGCGCCTTCCTTGCCCGCTCCGGCGCTCTCGCCGTCGCACTTGCCGTCCCATTCTCCGGGGCGCTAGCGCGGCCCAGGTTCGCCAACAATCCGTTCACGCTCGGCGTGGCCTCCGGCTACCCGCGGCCCGACGGGGTCGTGCTGTGGACGCGGCTTGCGCCCGAGCCGCTCGCGGGCGGCGGCATGCCCGAAGCCGCGGTCGAAGTCGAATGGGAGATTGCTGCGGACGAGGGCTTCCGCAACATCGTCCGCCGCGGCCGGGAAGTGGCCACGCCCGAACTCGCACACTCGGTGCACGCCGAAGTGACGGGCCTGGAGCCGTCGCGCTGGTACTGGTACCGCTTCCGCGCCGGCAGGGACGCAAGTCCCGTCGGCCGCACACGCATCGCGCCCGCCGCTGACGCTGCCGCCGATCGCCTGCGCTTCGCCTTCGCCTCCTGCCAGCAGTACGAGCAGGGCTACTACGTCGCCTACCGTCACATGGCGGGCGAGGACCTCGATCTCGTGATCCACCTCGGCGATTACATCTACGAATCGTCGTGGGGCCGCAACCACGTGCGCGCGCACGGTGCGGAGGAACCGGTGACGCTTGAGGAATACCGCAACCGCTACGCGCTCTACAAAAGCGACGCCGACCTGCAGGCGGCACATGCGGCCTTCCCGTGGCTTGTCACCTGGGACGACCACGAAGTGCAGAACGACTACGCCGACGACCGCTCGCAGCACCTCGACCCGCGCGCTCTGTTCCTGATGCGGCGCGCCGCCGCCTATCAGGCTTATTACGAGCACATGCCGCTGCCCGCCGCCATGCGGCCGCGCGGCCCGAATCTACGGCTTTACACGCGCGCGGCGTTTGGCCGGCTCGTCGAGTTCAGCATGCTTGACACCCGGCAGTATCGTTCGCACCAGGTCTGTCCCAGACCCGGGCGCGGCGGCGGTAACACGGTCGATGCCGACGAGTGCCGCGAGCGGCTCGATGCCGGGCTTACCATGCTCGGCGCGGCGCAGGAAAAATGGCTGCACGACGGGCTTGCCGCTTCGCTTGCACGCTGGAACGTGATCGCGCAGCAGACGCTGATGACGCAGGCCGACCGCAAACCGGGAGAGGGACGGCAATTCTGGAGCGACGGCTGGGACGGCTACCCGAAAGCGCGCGAGCGGCTGCTGAAATTCATTGCCGACAAGCGCATCGCCAATCCCATCGTCATCGGCGGCGACGTGCACATGTCGGCCGTAGCCGATCTCAAGATCGATTTCGACGATGCGCGCGCGCCGGTCGTCGCCACCGAGTTCGTCGGCACCTCGATCACCTCGCAAGGCCCGTCGCGTCAGCGCGTCGAGACCATTCTTGCGGAAAACCCGCACTTCAAGTTCGCGAACGGCTCGCGCCGCGGCTATACCCTGGTGGAACTGTCGCCGAAACGCTGCGTGACGCGCCTGCGCGCCATCGACAACGCTACCGACCCGCAATCGGACATCCGCGACCTGGCAGCCTTCACGGTCGAGGATGGCAGACCTGGGGCGCAGCGGACCTGATCGACAGCATTCACAGACCGCTCTTGTCGCGCCCGCGCTCGAGTTGACGGCGCTCGCGCTTGGTGGGCCGGCCGTGGCGATCCTGCCCCGGGCCGGCGGCCAGACGCCGCAGCGCAATCTGCTGCGCGCGCCGTGCGCGGCTCGCTTCATCCTCCTCATAAAGCATGCGTGCCGCCGCTGCCCACAGCCATTTATCGATGCGCACTGCTGCCGGCATGCCGGCTTTCATCGGCGAAGTTAGCTGAGATCGATTGCATGCTTCTTGAGTGCTTCGAGCGGAACATACTCGAGGGTGGCTTCGTGCGTGGCGGTGAGCACCACCGGCGGCGCCACGCCCGCATCCAGCGCTTCCTTCCAGCGCGCAGCACACAGGCACCAGCGGTCACCGGGTTTCAGTCCCGGGAAACCGTATTCGGGCGCCGGTGTCGTGAGATCGTTACCGCGCACACGGCTGAAGGCCAGGAACTCTTCCGTCACCTGCGTGCATACGGTATGGACACCCAAGTCGTCGGGCCCGGTATTGCAGCAGCCGTCGCGGTAGAAACCCGTCATGGGAGATTCACAACACACCTGCAGCGGCTCACCGAGCACGTTGCGGGCATGTTCTCTCGGATCGAATCGTCTCATAATGGCAATTCACAATGTCACTGCGAACCTGGAAGCGGCATCGGCTTGCGATCCGTGAGCGTGATCCAGCCGCGCGCGATGCGGTAGAGCAC
>JAIESJ010000055.1 GCA_019746155.1 Burkholderiales bacterium | reverse complement strand
GCTCGGCATCGCCACTTTTACCGGGCTTACCGACGCTTGGCTGCTGCTGGCGCTCACCTTTGCGCTCGGTGCCGGTTCGGCCATGATGACTCCGGCGTGGGCGGCGACGGTGCCGGAACTGGTGCCGCGCGCGGAACTGCAGCCGGCGGTGGCGCTCAACAGCCTGGGGATCAACCTGTCGCGCGCCATCGGCCCGGCGCTGGCCGGCGTCATCGTCGCGGCCGCCGGCCCGGCGGCGGCTTTTGTGCTCAACGCAGTTTCTTTCCTCGGCGTGGTCATCGTGCTCGCGCGCTGGCGGCGCCAGACCGCGGAAAGCATCCTGCCCGAGGAGCGTTTTTTCGGCGCCATGCGTGCCGGGATGCGCTACGTGTTGCAGGCGCGCGCGCTGCAGTCGGTGATGTTGCGCGCGCTATGCTTTTTCCTGTTTGCGACCGCACTGTGGGCGCTGCTGCCGCTGATCGCCAAGGGACAGGTGCAGGGCGGGGCAGGCACCTATGGTCTGCTGCTCGCCTGCATCGGCACTGGTGCGGTGGGCGGCGCACTGGTGATGCCGCGTTTGCGCCACCGTTTCCGGCGCGACGCCCTGGTGCGCGGCGCCACCGTGATCTACGCCCTGATGATGGCGGCGGCGGCGCTGCTCAGCGACATCCGCTTTCTGGCGCTGGCGATGATCGTGGTCGGCGCTATGTGGCTCGCCGTGGTGTCCACTTTCCATGTTTCGGCGCAGCTCGCGGTGCCGGCCTGGGTGCGCGCACGCGCACTGTCGATTTACCTGGTGGCCTTTGCCGCCGGCATGGCCGGCGGGGCCACGCTGTGGGGCACGGTGGCGGCGCGTACCGGAGTCCCCGTGGCGCTCGTCATCGCCGCCTGCGGCGCGCTGCTGGCGCTGCTGCTGACCTGGCGTGTTACCCTCGAGGAAGCCGATCTGCCGGGCGATGCAGCGCACTGGCCGGCGCCCACGGCACACGGGGACATCGCGCCGGAACGCGGCCCGGTGATGGTGACGGTGGAATATCGCATCGATCCCGCGTGTGCGGCGGAATTCCGCGCAGCCATGCGCGAACTGGCGCGGGTGCGGCGCCGCGACGGCGCCACGTCGTGGGCGCTGTACAGCGACACGGCCGATCCCGCGCGCTATGTGGAATATTTCCAGGTCGAGTCCTGGGCCGAGCATTTGCGTCAGCACCACCGCATCACGCAAGCGGACCGGGCGTTACAGGAACGCGTGCGCGGATTTCATACCGGCAGCGAACCGCCGCGCGTATCGCACCTGATCGCGGAGATTTTCTAGAAAGAAGCACTTGGGTCCTGTAAAAGATCAAAAAAATTAGCCGCCGATGAACGCCGATAAACGCCGATCGAACCAACATCAAAAGCTTTTTGTCACCAATGACAAATATAAATAAAAACAATAGGTTATATTATATCTCCGTGTAATTACAACTTGAAGTTTTAGATTTTCATCGGCGGTTATATTGGTCTTGGTTTTTTTGATATGCGCTCTTAGCTGAAAGGAGTCAGCATGCTGGAGAAAAAAGCCGTCACTGGCGTTCCGATTCACGATCTGCTGGCGAGCCGCTGGAGTCCGCGCGCGTATGCCGCGGGCAAGCCAGTGAGCCGCGAGCAGCTCGCGGCGTTGTTGGAAGCGGGGCGCTGGGCGCCGTCGTGCAACGGCGACGAGCCGTGGCGCTACCTGGTGTGGGACAGGAGCCGCGACCCGCAGGGCTGGCAGCAGGCGTTCGAATGCCTGTCGGAAGGCAACCGAAAGTGGGTGAAGAATGTGCCGCTGCTAATGCTGTCGTGCGCCGGCAGCATTTTCGCCCACAATGGCAAGCCCAACCGCTGGGCGCAGCACGACACCGGCGCGGCTTCGCTGTCGATCGCGCTGCAGGCGGTGGCCTTGGGCCTGATCGCGCACCAGATGGGCGGCTTTGATGCGGACAAGGCGCGCGCGGCGTTCAGCATTCCTGCCGACTACACGCCGATGTCCATGATCGCGATCGGCTATCAGGCCGAACCCGATGTGCTCGACGAGGAAACGCGGAAAAAGGAACTGGCGCCGCGCAAGCGCAAACTCCTGAGTGAGTGCTTTTTTGAGTGCCACTGGGGCAAGCCGATTCAGCCATGACTACAAGCAGGTGGACATCAACTCAACCCGGATGGTGGGAGAGGCCTAATCGGGTGCTCCTCGTCAACTTGCGTGAAGGCGACGAGGACAAGATAGACGCGCTGGAACTGGTAAGCTAGGTCAAAAGCTTTGGTGCGACCGCTTTCTGCATCAATGGCGGCGGCATAGTAGCGTTCTATCAGACCCGTATTCCGGGGCATCGTGTCAGTAGCGGGCTGACCCCGGGCCGCGATTTGCTTGCGGAAGTCATACCGGCCGCCCATAAGGCGGGTCTGCGCGTGCTTGCACGCATCGATCCGAGCTGTGCTCCCAAACTGCTTGCCGCGGAACACCCCGAGTGGTTCACCCGTGACCAGCAAGGTAATTTCTGCGAAGTCAGCGAGCACTACGTAACCTGTCCCAACGCCGGCTACTACCATGAACGCATGATGGAAGTGGTGCGGGAAATATTGACCCGCTACGATGCCGACGGCATATAGGAACAACCAGGGCAAGTTTGCCGCCTGGGATACCGGCCCCTGTTATTGCGATACCTGCCGCGCGCTATTCCGTGAAGATTCAGGCCACGACATACCCGAGACGGAAAATTGGGAGAATCCCGTCTGGCGGCAATATAACGAGTGGCGTTACCAGCGCATCGCGCGTTGGGTCAAGCGCATGCATGCCGCTATCCACGAAGTCAGACACGATGCGGTCTTTATTGCGGCGGTTCAGCTGATGGAGTCGCTGGATACAATCCGGCCGGGTGGCTGGGATATAGACTACTGGGTTCCCTATCAGGATGTTCTTACCTTCGAGTGCCAGCGTCGCAACACCGCGCCGTGGTGGCCAGGCATCCAGGCCAAGTATCTTGCTTCGCTCGCGCCGGACAAGCCGCGCTGGATGACCACAAGTTATTTTTATCCTTGGTGGCGGCTCTATGCATCGCCTGAGGCCGAGAACCGGCCCTGGATCGCACAGCAATTCGCGAACGGCGTCAACACCTGGCTGCACATCAACGGCGGCTACTCCGATCTGTTCGATCGGCGCGGGCTTGCGCCGATGCGCGAGGTGCTGCGCAGGCTTGAGAGGTGGGAGCATTATTTTGACGGTGCGCGCTCGGTTGCCCGCGTGGCCCTCATCTTTTCGCGCCATACCCAGGACAATTATGGTGGAGGCAAACCGCATGCCCGCTACCTCGATTTTGTGCGCGGCTGGTACCAGATGGAGCTGCTGTTTTACCGCTACGGTTTTCCCGATCCCGGCAGGGTGCTCGCCAATGCGGTGCGCTGGGCGCTTGCCGAAGAGCCGACGGTGGAAGTGGCTGCTCCGGATTTCGTGGAAGTGACGCTGATGGCGCAGCCACAACGCATGCTACTGCATCTCGTGAACCTGCCGGTCGGCAAGCCGGTGAATACCGGATGGCGTCATATCGGGCGTAATCTGGTAACGGTAAACGACATCGTGGTGCGTCTGAGGCTCGCACCGGGCACCAGGGTGCGCGAGGCCCGTTTGGCGACCGGCGAGACGACCGTGCCGGTGCGGGAAAAGGATGGGTCGATTGAAGTCACGGTTCCGCGCCTCGTGGATCACGAGATCGTGATCCTCGAGATTGCATAGCCTGTAGTCGCAAACGGCATTAATTACTGCAGGAGGTTGTTCATGTTTTACGGATTAACGGCCATATGCGTTCTTATGGCGTCACTCGTGCCCGCATCAGGCTTTGCGCAAGCAGGCAAGAGCGCCGCTTACCCCACCAAACCCATCCGGCTTATCGTGCCGCTTACCGCGGGCGGCCCTACGGACAGCCTCGCGCGTATCATCGCTGTTCCGCTTGGCGAGGCTTTGGGCCAGCCGGTAATCATCGACAACCGGCCGGGGGCGGGCGGCAATATCGGCGCCGAATTGGCGGCAAAATCCCCTCCGGACGGCTACACACTATTCATGGGCACATCGGGTCCTCAGTCGATCAACGTTAACCTCTATCCCAAGCTCGCCTACCATCCGGTCCGTGATTTCTCTCCCATAATACTGGCGGCTTCGGCGCCGTTCGTAGTCGCTGTAAATCCTTCGTTGCCGGTGAAAAATTTGAAGGAACTGATCGCGTCTAAATCAGGAAGCCGCCAGGATCATCGCTGAGCGCAGCCATCGAGAACGAATGGTGGCAAATGATTTCGAGCCGACGTCTACCACTCCGGAGGAGTTCGGCGTGTTCATCAGGAGCGAGACCGAAAAGCGGGGCAAGGTGATAAAAGCTTCGGGTGCCCGCTTGGAATAAGGCAGAACGGTTACGCAAGTCGAGCGCAGAATGCCCACGAGTCGCAGCTCGTTTTCCGCCTCGGCGAACATTTTTTCGAAAGGGCCTGGGGCCGGGCCGTCGCGTGACCGGCGGCCGGCGCCGGGTCCGCCGGATTGCTGTCAGCGCACGAACACCGTCTCCTGCCAGTCATCTAATGCCGCTTCGAGCGTGGCCCACGGCATGACGGCACAGCGCGTGCGGACGGGGTACTCGTTGACAGTGGAAAGTAATGAGATCGTCGTACGGCTTTGCTTTGGTCATTTGGACAGCGCCTCGTCGAGCGCCGTGACCAGCGGCCCCAGCTTGGGCGGACGCGGCTCAAGTCCCACGATCAGGCCATGCTGTTCGAGCGCGGCGCTGCATACCGGACCGATCGAGGCGATCAGCACGCGGTTGAGATCGGCGCGCAACCGGTCGGCGCGGCCGAGCTGCTGCGCCAGCGTGAACAAGTTGTGGACTTGCGAGGCACTGGTGAAAGTCGCCGCGTGAATCTCGCCGCGCGCGAGCGCATCCATCAGACCGACGAGCGGCCCGGTGTCCGCCGGCAGCGACCAGCGGTAGAGCGGAATTTCGACCACTGCAGCCCCTCTTGCCTCCAGTGCCTGGTCGAGTTCGGGATTGGGTGCGCCATGGCGCTGCACGATGACCCGCTCACCTTCGAGCTTCACTTCCCGCAGCGCTTGCAGCACTTCAGCGGTGGTAAAGGGCTCTGCAGCGTTGAGGTCGATGCGTACGCTTCGCGAGCGCAGCGCCGCGGTCGGCTTCGGGCCGCGCACGACAACAGTCATTTTTGCGAGCAGCGCCAGCAGCTCTTGCGTCAGCCCCAGCGCATCGGTCGCCTTGAACAGCGCATGGGTGCCGACTCCGGTCTGGAAGATCGCCACTTTTGTCGGATGCGATTCAAGCCCGCTGATCAGCTGCGCGATGTAGCCGTGGTCCACATCCGGGACCTCGGCCAGCGCCGGCGCGCGGAAGGGGCGGCCGCCGCGTTTGGAAACGAGCTCCGCGAGCTGTTCGCCGAAGCGGCTTTCGAGGATGGCTACCGTCTTGGACTGCATGGACGGCTGACGTTGTCGGCGACGGTTTCCGCCGGGATCGTGCTCTCGTTGAAAACGACGGCCATGTGATCTCTCCCCGTGAAAGCCTGCCGCGAGACGCTTGCAAAGCGGCAGTCTGTTGTTCCGGCTCGCCGGTTAATGTAACCGGAGGCCGGTGCCATTGCAAATGATGCATGTGGGTCGTTTGGTGTGGAGATGTATGGGGGGCGGCATGGTGCAAATCGCCTTCTCCGGCCTGCCCGGGCTTGCATTGAATTGACAAAAGATACGCATGTTACGTATCATACGTATGAATGATATTTTTTTTAAGCCTTGTCGTCAATGCAAAGGAGAGAAGATGAGCGCGGTAATGGCGGGATTGAAGGTGGTGCCGACCGGGAAAGGCGTGGGCGCGGAAATATCGGGGGGCAGACTGCCGGATCTCGATGACGCGGAATTCGGGCTGATCCTGGATGCTTACTATAAACATTCGGTTTTGCTGTTACGGGGGCAGAATCTTTCGGATCCGGAACTCCTGGCGGTCGGCAGGCGCTTCGGCGAACTCGAACCACCGGGAATGAGCATCATCGGTAAGCCTTATATCGACGAGTATCCGGATATTCTGGTGATTTCCAACCGCGTAGATGAGAACGGGATGCCCATGGGAAATCTGGGTAATGGCGAAGCGACATGGCATACCGATATGTCGTACCGCGAAGTCCCGATTTCTACTGCAATCCTGCACGCCCTGGAGATTCCGGAGCATGGCGGTGGCAACATGTTCTATGCCAGCATGTACGACGCCTACGAAACGCTGCCCAAGGCGCTCAAGACCAGGATCGAAGGCCGGCTATGTATCCATGACGAGACCTACAATAGTGCTGGACAGTTGCGCAAAGGTTTCAAGGAGGTCGGCGATCCGCGCCAAGCGCCCGGAGCGCGCCACCCGCTGGTGCGCCTGCATCCCGTAACGCGGCGCAAGGCGCTGTTTCTCGGCCGCCGCCGCAATGCCTACATCGTGGGCCTGCCGCTGGACGAGAGCGAGCAGGTGCTTGATGAGCTGTGGGCGCACGCGACGCGCCATCCCGTGACATGGGGCGAATGGGGACTGGGTGACATACTCATCTGGGACAACCGCTGCCTGCTGCATATGCGTGCGGGTTTCAATTCTTCCGATTCTTCCGTCCTGCACAGAGTGCAGTGCAAAGGTGAGGCGGTGCTTGCCGGCTAGTTGGCCGGGAGTTCTGCCCGATGATGATCGATATGGATCACACATGCTGCCTTCAGAGCGGAGCGGAAACGGGGTGCCGGAAGTCTGCGTCGCACGCGCGACAAGGCATGCCGGTCGACAGGATTTGTCCGGCACGCCGCCGTGCGACCTATGCTCAGTAGGTGCGCAGGCTGGCTTCCCTGATCAACTTTGCAAACTTGGCCGTATCCGACTTGAGGACTCTGGAGAACTCTTCCTCGCTTCCCCCAAGCACCTCGTATCCGCTGGCCAGCAACTGCTGTCTGATACCCGGCGTTTCAATTGCCTTGTTGAACTGTGAGTTCAGAAGGTGCGTGATTTTGCGCGGTGTGGCAGCTGGGACGACAATGCCGAACCAATTGGTGTATTCATAACCTGATACGGTCTCTGCAATTGTTGGAATATCTGGAGCTACCTGTGAGCGTTTCTTGTCGGTAATGGCGAGCACTTTGAGCTTTCCGGCCTTTATCTGCGGCAAAAGGTTGGGCAGCCCTGTCACAACCAACGGAATCCGGTTGGCCATCAAATCGAGCATGGCAAGATTGCCGCCTTTGTAACCGACATGCAGCAATTGAATGCTGGCCGCTGCCTTGAAAAGTTCTCCCGCAAGCCAGCCGCCGCTGCCGATGCCCGCCGTGCCGTAGGATAGTTGGTCGGGCTTGGATCTGGCCAGATTGATGAGATCTTTTACTGAATTGGGAGGGAAGTTTGGGTGGGCCGCCAACCCCATGGGCTGATATGCAATCAAAGCGACGGTCGAGAGATCCCTGCCGTTATAAGGGAGTTTTTCATGCAACGCGGGATTTGCCGCCAGTGCGTTCGAGGCAAGAAGCAGGGTATAGCCATCGGGATTTGATTTGGCGACGATTTCCGTGGCGATGATGGTTCCGCCCCCTGGTCTGTTGTCGACTACGACCTGTTGGTGCAGCAATTCGGTCAATTGCAGGGCGACAATCCTGCCTACCCGGTCGAAGCTGCCGCCCGCGGCAAATGGAACGATCAGGCGCACCGGTTTTGTCGGGTATTGCTGCGCTACAGCGCTGCTGCAGGTCAAGGCAAAAAATAAGCAAGCAATGTAGCCACGCGTAATAGCAAAATTCGGCATGACATCCTCCTGGTGATTGAAAACTGCAGATAATTGTTGTATTGTGCAACTCATATGTATGATACATATCAGATGGAAGAAATCAAGCTTTCGTGCGGCTAGTGGAAAACAGGGCGGATCGGGAAATATTGTCGGCGCATAACGATGCGTGATCGGAAAAGGGAAGAACCGAATGAAGTTGAAAAAAATCTCGCTTTATCAAATCAAGTTGCCGCTGGTAAAACCCTATCGTGTTTCCTTCCGGACATACACGGACCTCGAGCCAATCCTGGTTGAGGCGCGTGACGAAGACGGCAATGCGGGATGGGGGGAGGCATACATTCCTGCCGGATCCACGTCGGAAACGACTGAAACCGGATGGCGCTTTTGCCGCGAACACGCCGAGAGGTTTGCCGGCAAAACCGTGACCGAGGCAAAAACTGCTTTGGATCAGGCCGTGCCGTCCGCTCCGTTCGCGGCAACCGCGATGCTCACCGCGATCACAATGCTGGAGCGGCATCCGGTCCTGAAAATTGCAGAAGAGAAACGCATCCCGCTGCTGGTTCCTGTCGCTGCGACGAGCAGACACGAGATCGGCGAGGAAGTGGAAAGATTGTTGGAAAGCGGTTACCGGACTTTCAAGGTGAAGGTCGGCTGGAATGTGGAGCAGGATCTGGCACGCGTTGCGATGGTGCAGGAAGCGGCGGCGGGGCGAGCCATGCTGACGATAGATGCCAATCGCGGCTATGACCGTGAGCAGGGCTGCCGTTTCGCTGCATCGTTGGACCCCGAGGGCATTACGTTGTTCGAGCAACCTTGTGAGGCCGATGCATGGGAGGACAACGCAGCGGTGGCCAGAGTATCAAAGGTGCCGTTGATGCTGGACGAGTCGATTAGGACGGTCGCCGACATCGAGCGTGCCGCCGCATTGGAAGGGGTGGGGCTGATCAAACTCAAGCTCAAGCGCATCGGCGGCATCGACCGCGCCCTGACGGCCGCGCGCCGCGCCCAGGATCTGGGGCTGGGAATCTGTCTGGGAGATGGCGTCGCCACCGAACTGCTGTGCTGGGTCGAGGCCTGCGTCGGCCGCGATTTTCTGCGCCGCGCCGGGGACATGAACGGTTTCCTGAAACCGAAAACGCGGCTGCTCAAGGAGCCGCTGGCGTTCGAGAACGGATCGATCGTGCTGAAGCCGGGTTACTGGCCAGAGGTCGACCTCGGTGTAATCAGGTCCCACCAATTGCGCAGCGAACACTTCGCCTCAATGGCGGTGGCGAATGCCTAAACCCCACCCTCGCTGATCTGATAGTGATAGTCGAAAGCCTGATGCACGCGACTGCGGAATTCGACCGGAACATCATTGTAGGTATAAGCGATGCGGTCGACCCTCAACGCCGGGTCTCCGGCGTGTATGCCGAGGGTATTCGCCACGCGGGCGCCGGCTTTCACTGCATAGACCCGTTCTTCGATGCGGATCACATTGACACCGCAGACTTCCTGGTAGACGGCATAGAGATTTTCCGCGCTTTCGCGGATGGCACGGGCCGTAAGACCGGCGAAGAGGCGGGCGGGAACGGTTATATCCATGGTCGCGATGGGCCGGGATTCCAGTTTCAGAATACATTCGACGCGGAAGACGGACGGTTTTTCATTCTGAGGCAGATGCAGCATTTCCGCAATCGATCTGTCGGCGCTTATCCTGCTGAAAGAAACGAGCTGGCGCTCGGGCGAAATCTTCACGCCGTCATTGCGGAAAATATGCGTGAACTGATAGCGCTGGCGCTGGCGGTCATGGCGCGCGACGAACGTGCCCTTGCCCTGCCGGCGGATCAGAATATTGGCAGCGACCAATTCGCTGATGCCGGCGCGGACGGTAAAAATCGCCACCCCGAAGCGCTTCGCGAGCTGGCTCTCGTTTGGCAGGCGCTCGCCCGGTTTCCATTCGCCCTGCGCCAGGCAATCCAGGATCTGCTTCTCGATCTGCTTGTAAAGCGGTTCCGAAGCGTGCATTTCAAGTTTGCTGTTTAAGGCATTGCGCGGCATACGGGCCATGGACTCAGTGCGGAAAGTGCCGGCAGTATATTCGAAGTTGGTGAATTAGTCATGCGTATCATACGGTAATATAGGAGAAATGTTATGCAAACAGCGCAGGTAACCGCCTCGCAACACAATCCCGTAACGCCTTCGCGGGTCGAGGTCATTCCCACCGGTAAGGGCTGCGGCGCCGAAATCAGAGGAGTCGATCTCAACCATCTCGATGACGCGTCCTTCGATGTGATCCAGCGGGCCATCTATGATCACCTGGTGATACTGTTCCGCAACCAGAAGCTTGGCAACCCGGAGTTGATCGCCTTTGGCAAGCGCTTTGGGGAGCTGGAACCGCCCGGCATGAGCATCATCGGTAAGCCCTATATCGACCAATATCCGGATATCCTGGTGATCTCGAACATCGTCGAGAATGGCCAGCCGCAGGGCAATCTCGGCTCAGGCGAGGCGATCTGGCATACCGATATGTCTTACCGCAAAAGGCCGATTTCCTATGCGATTCTCACCGCGGTGGAGCTGCCCCCGTCCGGAGGCAACACTTATTTCGCCAACCAGTATCTCGCATATGACACGCTGAGCGATGATCTCAAGAACAGGCTGAAAGACAAGATGCTGATTCATGACGAAACCTATAACAGCGCGGGACAGATGCGCAAGGGTTTCAAGGAGGTGCGCGATCCGCGCCAGGCGCCAGGCGCGCATCATCCGATCTTCCGCATTCATCCGGCCACGGGCAAAAAAGCCCTCTATCTGGGGCGTCGCCGCAATGCCTACATCATCGGATTGCCCCTGGAGGAAAGCGAACGGCTGCTCGACGAGCTTTGGGCGCATGCTTCGAAGCCTGAATTCGTGTGGGGGCACGAATGGCGCATGGGCGATGTTCTTGTCTGGGATAACCGCTGCCTGATCCATCGTC
>JAIESJ010000110.1 GCA_019746155.1 Burkholderiales bacterium | reverse complement strand
AAAAGTGCGTTTGGCGATGCACCCATACCCTACACCTTCGGATGGCCCGTCGTCATAAGCTGTTTTGGACAAGAGTGTATTGAAATAAAAAACTTTTATTTTGTGCGGCGCTGGACTTCGCGGTGTGGTTTCACGCTCCAGGACAGGTATAATGCACACACTGATTCGAATATTCACGGAGGAAACATGAAAAAATTATTGGCTGTCGTGGCTGCCATGGCCGGGCTCAGCATGGTGGCAATCGACGCCGACGCCAGGCGTCTCGGCGGCGGCAAAAGCATAGGCAAACAGCGCGAAGCGGTCACTCAGCGCCAGGCCACGCCCCAGCAGGCCCCCGCGCAGCCACAGGCGGCAACCGCCGCTACACCGGCGCAACAGCCGTCCGGCGCGAGCAAATGGCTGGGTCCGCTGGCCGGTCTTGCGCTGGGTGCCGGCTTGGCGTCGCTGTTCTTCAATAACGGTTTCTCCGGCGCGTTGGCCGGCATTCTGATGGTCGTGGCGCTCGTTGCCGCCGCGATGTTCGTGGTGCGCATGCTGCGCTCGAAGACCGGAACCGATCCGATCCGGTATGCAGGCGCAGGCGCCCAGGGCGGCGTGCAGCCATCGGTTGCGCCGACGTTCGGCAGCGGCGCCGCCGTGCCGAACTCGGTGGCGGCAACGACCGGCCGCTGGCCGGCCGGGTTCGACGCCGACCAGTTCGCGCGTCACGCCAGGCTCAATTTCGTAGACATGCAGGCGGCCCACGACCGCAAAGACCTGTCGGCGATGCGCGATTTCCTGACTCCCGAACTCTATAAGGAGATCGAGGCCGATATGCAGGCCTCGGGCAATACGCCGCAAAAGACCGAGGTCGTCACGCTCAACGCCGAGGTGCTCGATGTCGTGACCGAAGGCGACCTTTATGTGGTGAGCGTGCGCTTCTCGGGCCTCATCCGCGAGGCGGCCGAACAGGAACCGCAGGAATTCAGCGAGATCTGGCATCTCGAGAAGCCGGTCAACGGCCGCAGCGGCTGGCTGGTTTCCGGCATCCAGCAGGGCTGAACTGGAGCGCCTGCAAACAAACTCCCGGGCTACCCCCGGGAGTTTGTTTTTTGCCTTTCCATCCCCCTCGTGCTGCATTCGGTCGTTTCATCGTCGGTCAACCATCTTCTGCGCGGCAACAGCTGGGCGCGGGAACGGCTCAAGCCGTTTGCCGGCAAGACTGTAAAATTCGACTGTCCGCCGTTCGGGCTCGCTCTCACCGTTCAGGAGAACGGCGAGGTTGCGGCCGCGGATGTATCGGCGACAGCAGCGGATGTGACGATCAGACTCACGCCCGGACTCATGCTGCGCGTCATCGCGCGCGACGAAAAAGCATGGACGGAAATCGCGGTCGACGGCGACACCGGTTTCGCCGCCGCCGTCAATCACATCGCGCGCAATCTGCGCTGGGACGCGGAGGAGGATTTGAGCCGGGTATTCGGCGACATCGCCGCCCACCGCATGGTGCAGACCGGCAGGACGCTCGATGAATGGCGCGCGCGGAGCTTCGACAACCTGGCCCGTTCGTTCGCCGAATACTGGACCGAGGAACAGCCGCTCATCGCCCGCGCGCGCGATGTCGCGCAGTTCAACCGCGACGTCGACGAATTGCGCGACGACGTCGCCCGCTTCGAAAAACGGCTGGAGCAACTCGCCAATCGTCCGGCCAATTCAGAATCAACGCCAACTAAAGCCGCAGATAAACGCGGATAGTCTCAAGGTCCCGCCGCCCGCATCTGCGGTTTCAGGTTTCAAGCTTGGGGTCTTAGCGGATACAATCCCCATATGCGCTTGTTTCGATTGCTGAAAATCATCCATGTCAGCCTGCGTTTCGGGCTCGACGAGTTCTTCCTCGGGCATGAGCGCGTGCGCGGCCTGCGCGCCGCGCTCAACGCCGCGCTGTTCTGGCGCCGGCTGGAGCGGCCGCGCGCCGAGCGCCTGCGCCTGGCGCTGGAGACGCTGGGGCCGATTTTCGTCAAGTTCGGGCAGGTGCTCTCGACGCGCCGCGACCTGCTGCCGGCCGATATCGCCGACGAACTCGCCAAACTTCAGGACCAGGTGCCGCCGTTTCCGGCCGGGCAGGTCGTGGCTATCCTCACGCGCGTCTACGGCCAGCCGGTCGAACAGGTATTCGACGAATTCGGGCGCGAACCGGTGGCGAGCGCCTCGGTGGCGCAGGTGCATCTCGCCAAGCTGCCCGACGGCACCGAAGTCGCGGTCAAGATCCTGCGGCCGGGGATCGCCAGGGTCATTGCCCATGACCTGGCGCTGCTTGATGCCGGCGCCGGCCTCGTTGAACTGCTGTGGGCCGACGGCAAGCGGTTGAAGCCCCACGAAGTCGTGGCCGAGTTCGCAAAACATCTCGAAGTCGAACTCGATCTCATGCGCGAGGCGGCGAATGCCAGCCAGCTCAAGCGCAACTTCGAGAATTCACCGCTGCTGCTGGTGCCAGAGGTTTACTGGAACTACTGCTCGACCGAAGTGATGGTCATGCAGCGCATGCGCGGCACGCCGGTGTCCCGCGTCGACGCGCTGCGCGCGCAGGGCGTGGACATTCCCAGACTCGCCCGCGCCGGCGTGGAAATTTTCTTCACCCAGGTGTTCCGCGACGGTTTTTTTCACGCCGACATGCATCCCGGCAATATTTTCGTCTCGAGCGAGGGACAGTATATCGCGCTCGACTTCGGCATCATGGGCACGCTTACCGAGACCGATCAGAACTACCTCGCGCAGAATTTCATCGCCTTCTTCCGGCGCGACTACCGGCGCGTCGCCGAAGCACACATCGAATCCGGCTGGGCGCCGCAGGATACCCCGATCGATGAATTCGAGGCCGCGATCCGCACCGTGTGCGAGCCCGTCTTCAACAAGCCGCTCAAGGAAATCTCGTTCGGCAAGGTGCTGCTGCGCCTGTTCCAGACTTCGCGCCGCTTCAACATCGAAGTCCAGCCCCAGCTCGTGATGCTGCAGAAGACGCTGCTCAACATCGAGGGGCTGGGGCGCGACCTCGACCCCGATCTCGATCTGTGGGACACCGCCAAGCCCTACCTCGAGCGCTGGATGTCGGAGCGCGTGGGCTGGCGCGGCCTGATCAGGCATTTGCGCAAGGAGGCGCCCTGCTGGACCACCATGCTGCCGCAGATCCCGCGCCTGGTTCACCGCTCCCTGAGCGACGACCGCGGCCGGCGGCTGCAGGAACAGGTCGAAGTCATGCTGCGCGAGCAGCGGCGGCAAACCCGGTGGCTTGGCGCAATTGCGGCGCTGCTGTCCGCCATTCTCGTGCTGCTTCTCGCCTGAGCGGCCGACACCGCGCCGGTACTCGTTACAAAATCCTCCGGCGTCTGTACACTTGCGCATGGTTCCGTAATGGATCGGGATCGCCCCTTTTTCCGCGAGCTGTCTCAATTACAAGGGAATAGCCAGAGATGCTGATCGGGTTCGTGATTCTCTACTTGCTGGTTTCCATCACGATCGGACTGGTAGCCGCTACCCGCGTCCACAACTCCAAGGACTTTGCCGTGGCCGGCCGGCAGCTGCCGCTGCCGATCGTGACCGCCACCGTGTTCGCCACCTGGTTCGGCTCGGAAACCGTGCTCGGCATCTCCGCCACCTTCGTGAAAGACGGCCTGCGCGGCGTGGTGGCCGACCCCTTCGGCTCCAGCCTGTGCCTGATCCTGGCGGGCCTGTTCTTCGCAAGCCGGCTCTACCGCATGAACCTGCTCACCATCGGCGACTACTACCGGATACGCTACAACCGCACCGTGGAAATACTGTGTACCCTGGCCATCGTCGCCTCCTACCTCGGCTGGGTCTCGGCCCAGATCAAGGCCCTGGGGTTGGTGTTCAACGTGGTCACCGACGGCGCAATAAGCCAGTCCATGGGGATGATCATCGGCGCCGCCATAGTGCTCACCTACACCACGTTCGGCGGCATGCTGTCGGTGGCGGTGCTCGATTTCGTGCAGATGACGGTCATCATGGGCGGAATGTTGTACATCGGCCACGTGATCTCCGGCCTGACCGGAGGCGTCGGCGCGGTGGTCGCGCATGCCTACGATGCGGGCAAGCTCGACTTCTTCCCCGAAGCCCGATTCAACGCGTGGATCCCGTTCATCGGCGCCTGGATCACCATGATGCTGGGCTCGATACCCCAGCAGGACGTGTTCCAGCGCATCACCTCCGCCAAGGACGAAAAAACCGCGGTGCGCGGTTCCGTGCTCGGGGGCTCGGTCTACTTTCTGTTCGCCTTCGTGCCCATGTTCCTCGCCTACTCCGCGACCCTGGTCGATCCCGTCATGTTCGGCGAACTGCTGAAGAAGGACTCCCAGCTGGTGCTGCCGACGCTGATCCTGCAGCACACGCCCATCGTCGCCCAGGTGGTGTTCTTCGGAGCGCTGCTCTCCGCCATCATGAGCTGCTCCAGCGCAACCCTGCTCGCACCTTCGGTGGCCTTTTCCGAGAACATCATCCGCGGCGCGGTGCCGCGCATGACGGACCGCGCTTTCCTGTGGACCATGCGGGTGGTCATCGTATGCTTTGCCGGCGTCGTGCTTGCGTTTGCCCTCAATTCCGAATTGAGCATTTTCAAGATGGTGGAGAACGCCTACAAGGTAACCTTGGTGTCGGCCTTCTTTCCGCTGTTTCTGGGGCTCTACTGGAAGCGCGCCAATACCCAGGGCGCGCTCGCCGGCATCGTTACGGGATTCTCGACCTGGGTCCTGCTGGAGTTTTTTGGCGCCGGCTACAACGAAGTATGGCCCCCGCAGCTGGTCGGCTTCCTGGCGGCGGGCGCGGCCATGGTGGCGGGTTCGCTTATGCCCCATGTGGTAGGCAGACCTACGCCGCTGCATCCCGAGGCCCATGCTCCCCATCCGCATCCTGCGAGCCTCACTCATCACGTGCCGGTGCCTCCGCACCATCATCATGACGGTCCCGGTCGAATTGATTCTGAAAAGCCGCGATGAATCGCGCGAGCTCGCGCTCCGGCAGGTGGTTTATTCCCGCCGCCGCCTTGCGGCCGCCGCTGCTCCCGAATTTCAGGCATAACGCGTCCGCGCCGGAGGGGCTGGCGACCGGCGCACGCACGCTCACCGTATAGCCGCCGTCTTTCTTCACCAGCACCGCATGCGCGCGCTGCGGATAGGCTTGCGCCAGGTGATTACCGAAAATCCCGTTCACGCGCCGGCTCCACGCCGCGTCCGGCAGTATGAACACTGCGCCATTGTCGTTGCCGCTCTCCGGCGCAAGGTTCCCGGCGCGGTCGAGATCGTCGAGGCAGGCGTTTCTCAGCACTTCGAAAACCGGCTCGCCCTCGATGAAATCGAATGGGTCGCGATAGTGGCTCATGGTCTCGAACAGATCGGCCGGATGATAGTGCAGATCCTCGACCGTCTCGCCGTAGGCGTTGTAGTTGAGGCATTCACCCAGCTCGCGCAGGCGCTCAATCGCAGCGGGATCGAGATCCAGCTGCTCCGCCAGGCGCGATGCGGACTTGACGAGATTGTCGCCGAAGGCCGCGACCACCGCCCAGATGCGCTGCCGGCCCGAAAGATAGCGGTCGACGATCAGGCTGGTGCACATGTCGGATGCGGTGTCGATAAACGTCTTGAGATTCGGATGCCGCGGAATCTCTCCCGGAACGTGGTGGTCGAAGTAACGGCAGCGCGCGCCCTGCGCGAGCAGGCGCCCGAGTTCCGCGGCATTGGTATGCAGGGAAATATCGAGCACCGTGAGCTCGTCGCCCGCCGCCGCATACACACGATCCAGCAGCAGGATGTCGCGCTTGACGCCGGTCACGAGCACGCTCGCGCGCGGCTCCTCGAGACGCAATTGCTGCAGCGCGCAGATACCGTCGGCGTCGCCGTTGAAGATGTCATAGAATTGCATGGTGGATGTGCCTGGTTGTTTTCAATACCCGTGTCGTCCGCACGGGCGGGCCGTCCCGGAGCGGACGCGAATTCGGGCGCAACGCCTGTTGCCGGGCACGCCTCAATTCGCCGATTCGAGGTTATGATGCCTGTCATGCAACGCGCCGCGGAATCCGCCCCCCACACGCGACACGCGCACGGCTCGCCGCGCGGGTTCCCTCTGGCGTGGATACTCGCGCTAGCTTACCTGCTCATCATCGCCTATGCCAGCCTGCAGCCGTTCCGCGACTGGCGTTTTCCGCCCGACGAGATCCTGCGCTTCCTGATCGCGCCCTGGCCGCGCTACATCACTCTCGCGGACATCCTGATCAATCTCATCGCCTATGCGCCGTTTGGGTTCCTGCTCGCGCTGGGCCTGAAAACACGCACGGGCGCGCCGGCAGCCGTCATGCTCGCAACGTTGCTGGCCGCCATGCTGAGTCTCGCGATGGAAAGCGCGCAGATGTTCCTGCCGGCACGCATCGCCTCCAGCGTCGACCTGCTCACCAACAGCACCGGCGCGCTGTTCGGCGCGCTGGCCGCGCCGCTGCTCTCGCCCTCGGGTTTTCCCGGCAGCAGGCTCGCCGCGCTGCGGCAACGCTGGTTCATACCGGGCACCCTGGCCGATGTCGGGCTGGTCATCATCTGCCTTTGGTTGCTCACCCACCTGCATCCGACGGCACAGCCCTTTGGCACCGGCTACCTGCGCGCCACATTCGATTTGCCGGCCTATTTTTTCTACACGCCGCGGCTGCTTCTGCTCGCCGAAGGCGCGGTCGTATTCTTTAACCTGCTCGGCCTGGGTCTGCTGATTTCGGCGCTGATGCGCCGGGCATCGCGGCCTTTCGGGCTTATCGCAACGGTTGTCACTGTCGGACTCGCTATCAAATCGATTGCCGCCGTGACGCTGTTCAGGTCACCGGGGCCGTTCACGTGGTTGACGCCGGGCGTGGCCCTGGGTCTGCTGGCCGGGGCACTGCTGCTTTATCCGCTCAGCCGGGCGCCGCGACCGGCCAAGATCGCTTGCGCCACTGCCTGCTTCTGCGCCGCCGTGGCGGCGATCAACCTCGCGCCGGATAATCCCTATCAGGCCGTGCCGCCACAACTGCTCGCCGCCAGCCCCAGCCATTTTCTGAACTTCTCCGGCATTATCCGGGCGCTCTCCGAATTGTGGCCCTTCCTCACCGTGACCTACCTGCTCGTTGCCGCCGGCACGACGCGGGCATCTTCCCAGGCATCCGGAATAGAGGAGTGGACGTAATCGTTTATAATTCCAGACTAGGAATTTGTCGGACTGGGGTTCGACAAACTCCTGAAGTCCGACAGGCTGCTAGGACATCGCGGTGCGTTACCGCAACACCCCGGATTCGAACGGCCGCCGGAAAACCGGCGCCGTTCAATCCGATCAGAACCGGGCGTGAATGTGAGCTACTACCAAAGACATGTGTTTTTCTGCTGCAACCAGCGCGAACCCGGTGCCCAATGCTGCAACAACCACGGCTCGCAGAAAATGCGCGAGTACGCCAAGGACCGGATCAAGGCGCTCAAGCTGTCGGGACCGGGCAGGGTGCGCATCAACATGGCGGGCTGCCTCGACCGCTGCGAGCAGGGGCCGGTGCTGGTGGTCTATCCCGAGGCGGTGTGGTACACCTACGTCGACAAAGAAGACATCGACGAAATTATCCGGGAACATCTGCAGAATGGCCGCATCGTCGAGCGCCTGCGTATTTGAACGGGTGATTGTGTGATGAAATCCGACCCATGCCGCCGTCGACGCTGGAACGCGTGCTGATCGACGGGCCGGCCGGAAAAATCGAGACCGACATCAACGATCCGGGCGAGACGCGCCGCGGCATCGCTCTGATCGCGCACCCCAATCCGGTGCAGGGCGGCACCAAGGACAACAAGGTCGTCACTACGCTCGCCAAGACGTTTTTCAGCCTCGGTTATGTCGCCGTCCGGCCCAACTTCCGCGGCGTCGGCGCCAGTGAAGGCGTGCACGACGAAGGGCGCGGCGAGACCGAGGACCTGCTCGCCGTCGCCCAATACGCGAAACAACGTTATGGCGATCTGCCTTTTGTCCTCGCCGGATTTTCGTTCGGCAGCTTCGTGCAGACGCGCGTTGCCAGGCGTATCAAAGCCGAGCGGCTGGTGCTGGTCGGGCCGGCGGTTAACCGCTTTCCGGCAGAGACCGTACCGCAGGATACACTGGTGATACACGGCGAAATCGACGACGTGGTCCCGCTCTCCGCGGTGCTCGACTGGGCGCGGCCGCAGCACCTGCCGATCGTCGTCGTCCCGGGCGGGGAGCATTTTTTCCATGGCCGGCTCAATCTGCTGTCGCAGATCGTCGCCCGCTACTGCCGGTCGTAACCCCCTTCCGCCATGCAGCACCTGCGCGTCAGCCAGTTGCGAAAGTCCTATGGCGACCACGAGGTCGTCGCCGGCATCGACCTGGAGCTGCGATCCGGCGAGTGTTTCGGCCTGCTCGGTCCCAACGGCGCGGGCAAGACCACCACGCTGCGGCTGTGCCTGGGGCTGACCGACCCCGACGGCGGCAAGATCACGATGTTCGGCCTGCCGGTGCCGCAGAAGGCGCGCGAAGCACGGCAAAGAGTCGGTGTCGTGCCTCAAGCCGACAACCTCGATCCCGATTTCACGGTGTGCGAGAACCTGCTGGTCTATGGGCGCTACTTCGGTCTGGCCGAGAGCGAAATCAGGCACCGCATCCCGGGATTGCTCGAATTCGCAGGTCTTGCCATGCGCGGCGACGCCAGGATCCAGACGCTGTCGGGCGGCATGAAGCGGCGGCTCACGCTGGCACGCGCTCTTATCAACGATCCCGACCTGATTTTTCTCGATGAGCCCACCACCGGCCTCGATCCGCAGGCGCGGCACCTGATCTGGGAGCGGCTGCGCAACCTCATGAACCAGGGCAAGACCCTGTTCCTCACCACGCATTTCATGGACGAAGCGGAGCGATTGTGCCACCGGCTCGCCATCATGGATCGCGGACGCATCGTCACCTGCGGCGCGCCGCGCGAGCTGATTGCGCGCTATATCGAGCCGCAGGTGGTCGAAGTCTTCGGCGATGGCGCCGAACGCTGGGCGGAGGATTTCGGCAGGCGGGCGAGCGAACGCTGTGAAAAAACCGGCGAAACCATTTTTTGCTATACGCACGACGCCGACCCCATCGTGCACCATCTCGACGGTCAGAACGGCCTGCGTTACCTGCACCGCCCGGCCAATCTGGAGGACGTGTTCCTGAAACTGACCGGCCGCGAATTAAGAGACTGAAGCATTGACCGCCGATGAACGCTAAGGATTTCCGGCTCCCGCGGTTCAGCCTGCGCTTCGCCCATGTCTGGCGGCGCAACCGGCTGGTATGGCGCAAGCTCGCGATCCCGTCGATGCTGGGCAACCTCGCCGACCCCATGCTCTACATGCTGGGCCTGGGCTACGGGCTCGGCGCCATGCTGCCCGAAGTCGGCGGCATGCCGTATATTGCGTTTCTCGCCGCCGGCACGGTATGTTCGAGCACCATGATGAGCGCCTCGTTCGAAGCGATGTACTCGGGCTTCTCGCGCATGCATGTGCAAAAGACTTGGGACGCCATCATGAACGCCCCGCTGACGCTCGATGATGTACTGCTCGGAGAGGCGGTATGGGCGGCGAGCAAAAGCTTCCTTTCGGGCATGGCGGTGCTGCTGGTCGCGCTGGCGCTCGGCCTCACGCATTCCGCGCTCGCGCTGTGGGTGATCCCGGTAGTGTTCCTGACCGGCCTCGTCTTCGCCGGCATGGGGCTCATCATGACCGCGCTCTCGCCCAGCTATGACTTTTTTATGTATTACTTCACGCTGGCGATCACGCCCATGATGCTGCTGAGCGGCGTGTTCTTCCCCGTCGACCAACTGCCGCAGGCGGTGCAGAGCGTCACCGGGGTGCTGCCCCTGACCCATGCCGTCGCTCTGGTGCGCCCGCTGATGAGCGGTGCGTCGCCCGACGGCGTGCCGCTGCATCTTGCGGTACTGGCGGGCTATGCTGCCGTCAGTTTCCACGTCGCGCTGGTGCTGACGCGGCGCCGGCTGTTAAAGTAACCGCATGCTCTGGGTTAAAGCGTTTCACATCATCTTCATGGTCACCTGGTTCGCCGGCCTGTTCTACCTGCCGCGGCTGTTCGTCTATCACGCGCTGAGCGAGGACAGCGTGAGCCGCGAGCGCTTCAAGGTGATGGAACGCAAGCTCTACTACGGCATCATGACGCCGGGTGCGCT
This sequence comes from Burkholderiales bacterium, assembly GCA_019746155.1. Classification (GTDB taxonomy): domain Bacteria; phylum Pseudomonadota; class Gammaproteobacteria; order Burkholderiales; family SG8-41; genus CAKKQX01. The sequence goes on along the minus strand of JAIESJ010000110.1, from coordinate 536 downwards.
GCTCACCATCGCCCTGGGCCTGTGGCTGTGGCTGGGCTGGTTCCGTGGCGTCGGCGGCTGGCTGCACGCCAAGCTGGCGCTGGTGCTGATGCTCGTCGCCTACCACCTGTGGTGCGGCAAGCTGCTCAGGGATTTCAGGCACGACCGCAACACCAAAAGCCACGTCTGGTTCCGCTGGTTCAACGAGTTTCCGGTCATCATCCTGATCGCCGCTGTCATCCTGGTCGTCGTCAAGCCGTTTTAATGGCCATGACCGCAAGATTGCCCATTGCCATCGCATGGGCGCTCGTGCTCGCCGCCGGCGCGGCGGCGCAGACGCCGGGTGTGCGCGCCAGCATACTGGTACAAAGCTCGCCGCTCGCCGGCTTCCGCTACTACGACGCCAAGGCGCTGTGGGACGAGATGAAGGTCGGCGACACGCTGACATTGGTGCGCGAGCCCGACAATCCGCACGACGCCAATGCCGTGCGCGTCGAATGGCGGGGGCACAAGCTCGGCTACGTGCCGCGCCGCGAGAATGCTGATGTCGCGCGGCA
>JAIESJ010000300.1 GCA_019746155.1 Burkholderiales bacterium | reverse complement strand
CCAACGGCCACGGCTCGATGCTGCTCTATGCCCTGCTGCACCTCTCCGGCTACGACTTGCCGATGGACGAGATCAAACGTTTCCGGCAACTGCACTCCCGGACGCCGGGCCACCCGGAGTATGGCTGCACGTCCGGCGTGGAAACCACCACCGGCCCGCTCGGCCAGGGCCTGGCCAACGCAGTCGGCATGGCGCTCGCGGAACGCGTGCTCGCTGCCGAGTTCAACCGCGACGGCTTCGACATCGTCGACCATTACACCTATGTGTTCGCGGGCGACGGTTGCCTGATGGAGGGCATCTCGCACGAAGCGTGTTCGCTTGCCGGCACACTGGGCCTGGGCAAACTCATCGTTTTTTACGACGACAACGGCATTTCCATTGATTCCGAGAAAGCGTCGATGACACAGTGGTTCACCGATGATGTGCCGAAGCGCTTCGAGGCCTATGGCTGGCAGGTGATTCCCGGCGTCGACGGCCACGATTTCGATGCCATCGACGCCGCCATCAGGAAAGCCCGGGCGCAGACTGCGCGCCCGACGCTCGTTTGTTGCAAGACCGTGATCGCAAAGGGCGCGCCCAGGAAGGCCAACACCGGGGCGGCGCACGGGGCTCCGCTCGGAGCCGAAGAAATCGCGGCCACGCGTGAGAACATCGGCTGGAAATATCCGCCGTTTGAAGTGCCGCAACACGTCTACGATGGCTGGAATGCCAAGATCCGCGGTGCCCGGCTCGAAGCGCAGTGGAACGAGAAGTTTGCCGCATACGCGCGGACGCACCCGCAGCTGGCCGCCGAGTTCAAACGCAGGGTGGCGGGTGAGCTGCCGGAGAACTGGCGCGCGCACTGCGCGGCGCTTGTCGCCAAGGTCAATGAAAAAGCCGAGACCATCGCGACCCGCAAGGCGTCGCAGAACGCGATCGAGGGGCTCGCGCCGGCACTGCCGGAATTGATCGGCGGCTCGGCCGACCTCGCCGGGTCGAACCTCACGCTGTGGTCGGGCGCGAAGCCGGTCGGAAAATCCGGCGGCGGCAATTACCTGTTCTTCGGGGTGCGCGAGTTCGGCATGGCCGCGCTGGCGAACGGCTTCGCGCTGCACGGTGGGCTGATGCCTTACGACGCGACTTTCCTGGTCTTTTCGGATTACGCCCGCAACGCCTTGCGCATGGCCGCGCTGATGAAGATACGCGTGATCCATGTTTTTACCCATGATTCCATCGGTTTGGGTGAGGACGGCCCTACCCATCAGCCGGTCGAGCACGCCGCATCCCTGCGGCTTATTCCGAACATGGACGTCTGGCGGCCATGCGATGCGCTGGAATCGACCGTGGCCTGGATTGCCGCGGTCGAGCGCCGCGACGGGCCCACCAGCCTGCTGTTCTCGCGCCAGAACCTGCAGTTCCAGAAGCGCAGCGCCGAGCAGATCGCCGCCGTGCGCCGCGGCGGTTACATATTATCGGAGGCGCACGGCGGTAACCTTGCCTGCGTCATCATAGCCACCGGCTCCGAGGTGCAGCTTGCAATCGAGGCGCAGAAAGCGCTGGCCGCGCAAGGCATCGCGGTGCGCGTGGTGTCGATGCCCGCGACAACGGTGTTTGACCGCCAGGAGGCGACCTACCGCGAAAGCGTATTGCCGCGCGGCGTGCCGCGCGTCGCGGTCGAAGCCGGGGTTTCCGACTACTGGCGCAAATACGTCGGGCCGGAAGGCGCCGTGGTCGGCATCGATCGCTTCGGCGAATCGGCGCCGGCCGGCGAGCTTTTCAAGTTTTTCGGTTTTACCGCCGAGAACGTGGCTGCGGTCGTAAGAAGCGTTTTGTAGGAATTCTGCTGCGCCTGCCAAGTTTGCAGCTGGTCAAGGAAGTCTGGCGCTCAGACAGTAAAATTTCAATATCGGGAGAAGTTTGATGGCTATCAAAGTTGCGATTAACGGCTACGGCCGCATCGGCCGCAATATCCTGCGCGCCCATTACGAGGGCGGCAAAAAACACGACATCCAGATCGTCGCGATCAACGATCTGGGCAATGCCGAGACCAATGCGCATCTGACGCGCTATGACACCGCGCACGGCAGATTCAGCGGCACGGTCGCGGTCGAGGGCGATCACATGGTGATCAACGGCGACCGCATCAAGGTGCTGGCGATGCGCAATCCCGCCGAGCTGCCCTGGGGCAGCCTGGGGGTGGACGTCGTGCTCGAATGCACCGGGCTTTTCACCAGCAAGGAAAAAGCGGGCGCGCACCTCAAGGGCGGCGCCAAGAAGGTGATCATCTCCGCCCCTGGCGGCAAAGACGTCGATGCGACCGTGGTCTACGGCGTCAATCACAGGACCCTGAAAAGCAGCCACACCGTGATTTCCAACGCCTCGTGCACCACCAACTGCCTGGCGCCCATGGTGAAGGCGCTGCACGAGAAGATCGGCGTGGTGCAGGGGCTGATGACGACCGTCCACGCCTATACCAATGACCAGGTGCTGACCGACGTCTACCATGAGGACCTGCGCCGGGCCCGCTCGGCGACGATGTCGATGATCCCGACCAAAACCGGCGCCGCCGCCGCGGTGGGGCTGGTGTTGCCGGAACTGAACGGCAAGCTCGACGGCTTCGCGGTGCGCGTGCCCACCATCAACGTTTCGCTGGTGGACCTTACGTTCACCGCGGCGCGCCCGACCACGGCCGACGAAGTCAATGCGGTGATGAAAGCCGCGGCTGAAGGCGAGCTGAAGGGCGTGCTTGAATACAGCACGGGTCCGCTGGTGTCCGTGGATTTCAACCACAACCCGTCATCCAGCATCTTCGACGCGACGCTCACCAAGGTGAGCGGCGGCACGCTGGTGAAAACGCTCGCCTGGTATGACAATGAATGGGGATTCAGCAACAGGATGCTGGATACCACTGTTGCGCTGATGAACGCCAAGTAGAAAAGTGAATGGTGAAACGTAAAAACTTGCCAAGCCTCTTCGTTTCACATTTCACGTTTTACTTTTCACCGCGAATGCAATGAACATTCTAAAAATGACCGACCTCGACCTGCGCGACAAGCGGGTCCTGATACGGGAAGATTTCAACGTCCCGCTGCAAGACGGGAAAATCGCCGACGACACGCGCATCCGTGCAGCACTCCCCGGTATCAGGCACGCGCTGGCCCAGAATGCGCGGCTGATGCTGGTATCGCATCTCGGCCGCCCCAGGGAAGGCGTGTTCGACGAGACCGAGTCGCTGGCGCCCGTCGCCAGGCATTTGTCGACGCTGCTGGGGGTGGACGTGCCTTTGAAGCGCGACTGGCTCGATGGCGTCGAGGTTGAGCCGGGGAAGGCGGCGCTGCTGGAAAACTGCCGTTTCAACAAGGGCGAGAAGAAAGACGACGAGGCGCTGGCGCAGAAAATGGCGGCGCTGTGCGACATCTACGTCAACGATGCGTTCGGCACCGCGCACCGGGCCGAGGCGACGACGCACGGCATAGCGCGCTTTGCCAAAATCGCCTGTGCCGGACCGCTGCTGGCAGCGGAAATCGAGGCGCTCACGCGCGCGCTGGAAAAGTCGGCGCGGCCGCTGGTCGCGATCGTCGGCGGCTCTAAAGTGTCGACCAAGCTCACCATACTGGCCTCGCTGGCGGAGAAAGTGGATCAGCTGATCGTGGGCGGCGGCATAGCCAACACTTTTCTGCTTGCGGCGGGCCGCAGCATCGGAAAATCCCTGGCCGAACCCGAACTGGTCGGGGAAGCGAAAAAAATCATCAAGATCATCGAGGCCAAGGGCGGCACCGTGCCGGTGCCGGTGGACGTGGTGTGCGCCAAGGAACTATCGGCGGCCGCGCGCGCCGAGACCAAGGCAACCGGAAGCGTCGCGAACGACGATATGATCCTCGACATCGGCCCGCAGAGCGCAAGAGCGCTGGCGGATCTTGTCGGTAAGGCGGGAACCGTCGTATGGAACGGCCCGGTCGGCGTGTTCGAGTTCGATCAGTTTGGCGGAGGCACGAAGGTCATTGCCGATGCCATCGCCAACTCGGGAGCGTTTTCCATTGCCGGCGGCGGCGATACGCTGGCTGCGGTCGCCAAATACGGGATTGCCGACAAGATTTCCTACATCTCGACCGGCGGCGGCGCGTTTCTCGAGTTTCTCGAGGGCAAAAAGCTGCCCGCCATCGAGGTTCTGGAGCAGCGTGCAGCCGCTGGGTAAGGCGCGACAGTCGCGGGCCGTGTGTTTCGGGTTTAGTCTGGAACTCCTGACGCAGCCGTTTTCTGATATTGTCTTTGTTTCAGGCTGTTGACTCGAAACACTGAACTCTGAACCGGCCATGCCCCGCCGCACAAAAATCGTTGCCACGCTCGGACCGGCCTCCAGCGATCCCAAAATCCTGGCACGCATGATCGAAGCCGGGCTCGACGTGGTGCGCGTTAACTTTTCGCACGGCTCGGCCGCCGAGCACCGCAGGCTGGTCGAACTGGTGCGCTCGCTCGCGGTCAAGGCCGGGCGCGCCGTGGGCGTGCTGGTCGATCTGCAGGGTCCGAAAATCCGCATCGGCAGGTTCAAGGACGGCAAGGTCGTGCTCGCCGCCGGTGCCAGGTTCGTGCTCGATGCCGATTGCGAGCTGGGTGATGAGCGCTGTGTCGGCCTTGACTACAAGAACCTGCCCAAAGACGTGCGGCCGGGCGATACGCTGCTGCTGGACGACGGACGCATCGTGCTTGGCGTGTCTTCCGTCAGGGGCGCGCGCATCAGCTGCGTGGTCGAGCAAGGCGGAATGCTGTCCAATAACAAGGGTATCAATCGCAAGGGTGGCGGGCTTACCGCGCCGGCCCTGACCAAGAAGGACGTTCAAGACATCAAGATTGCCGCCGGACTCAAGGCGGATTTTCTTGGCGTGTCCTTCCCGCGCTCGGGGGCGGACATCCGCTGGGCGCGTGATCTCATGCGCAAGGCGGGCGGCAGGAGCCTGATCGTGGCCAAGATCGAGCGCGCCGAGGCGATTACTGCCCTGGAAGAAATTCTCGACGCCGCGGATGCCGTCATGGTGGCGCGCGGCGATCTTGCCGTCGAGGTCGGCGACGCGGTGGTGCCGGCGCTGCAGAAGCGCATGATCCGCATGGCGCGCGAGAAAAACAAGGCGGTCATCACCGCAACCCAGATGATGGAGTCGATGATCAGCAACCCGATTCCCACCCGAGCCGAAGTATCGGACGTTGCCAATGCCGTGCTCGACGGCACCGACGCGGTCATGCTGTCGGCCGAAACCGCCGCCGGGCGGTATCCGGTCGAAACCATTGCCGCCATGGCGCGCGTGTGCGTGGAAGCGGAAAAAGAAGACATGCCGAACGCCGACCGCAGACACGCGGGGCGGCCCGCCGACGTCGAGGAGGCGATCGCGGGCGCCACCATATTCACCACCAACAGCCTCAACATCAAGGCCGTGGCGGCAATGACGCAGAGCGGCAAGACCGTGCTGCTGATGTCGCGCATGCATGCGACGGTGCCGATCTACGCGATGAGCTCGGTGATCGAGACGCGGCGGCGCGTGACGCTGTTCCGCGGGGTCTACCCGATCAAATTCAGGGGCGCCCGCAATCCCGAAAGAGCCCTGCAGCTTGCAGAGGACGAACTCCTGAAGCGCGGCGCGGTGCAGAATGGCGATTACATTGTGTTCACCATAGGCGAGCCGTTCGGCAAGGCCGGCGGCACCAACACCATGAAGATTGTCAAAGTCGGCGAGCATAGGCATTCGTAGTAAAATAGTCTCTGCGATTCACCTTTCCCTATTCACGTTTGCGCATTCAGCAGGAGGGCCCCATGTCAGCACATGAACTCGCCGCCATCGCCAAGGCGATGGTCGCCCCAGGCAAGGGCATACTCGCCGCCGACGAGAGTACCGGCACCATCGAGAAGCGCTTTGCCAGCATCAAGGTCGAAAATACCGAGGAGAACCGCCGTGCGTATCGCGACATGCTGTTCTCTTCCAAGGGACTGTCGCAGTCCATCAGCGGCGTAATCTTCTACGATGAAACGCTACGCCAGAAATCGGCCAGCGGCACGCCGTTTGTGGAATTGCTGGCCAAAAACGGCATTCTGCCGGGCATCAAGGTCGATACCGGCGCCAAGGATCTCGCGCTGTGCCCGGGGGAGAAAGTGACCGAGGGGCTCGACAACCTCGCCAGGCGCTGCGCCGAATACGCGAAGATGGGCGCGAAGTTCGCCAAATGGCGTGCGGTGATCACCATCGGCCAGGATATGCCGAGCTCGACCTGCATCGCCGCCAATGCGCACGCACTTGGCCGCTATGCGGCGATCTGCCAGGCCGCGGGCCTGGTGCCTATCGTCGAACCGGAAGTGCTGATGGATGGCGATCACACCATCGAGCGCTGCGAGGAAGTCACCGAGTGGACGCTTAACGCCGTTTACGAAGCGCTTTATCTCAATCGCGTCACGCTCGAGCATTCGGTGCTCAAGCCCAGCATGGTGATTTCCGGCAAGGGCTGCCCGCGGCAAGCGGGCGACGAAGAAGTCGCCGAGCGCACCGTGCGCATCCTCAAGCGCACCGTCCCGGCGGCGGTCGCCGGCATCGCCTTTCTGTCAGGCGGGCAGAGCGACGAGGCCGCGACCGCGCACCTCAATACCATGAACCGGATGTTCGCCGGCAACCTGCCGTGGCCGCTCTCTTTTTCGTATGGCCGCGCGCTGCAGCAGCCCTCGCTCAAGGCCTGGAAAGGAAGCGCCGCCAATGTGGCCGCCGCCCAGGCGGCACTGCTGCACCGCGCCCGCATGAACAGCCTGGCCTGCCTCGGGCGGTATACGGCAGACTTGGAGAAACAGGCGCTCGCTGCGTAGAACCCTCATCGCAGCGCGGCCCCGGCGGCTTGACCATGATCCCACCTGACCGCACGCCGGTCTCGATCATCACCGGATTCCTGGGCAGCGGCAAGACCACGCTGCTCAACCGCCTGCTGCAGGACCCGGGCATGGCGGGCGCAGCGGTCATCATCAATGAATTCGGCGAGGTCGGCCTCGATCACCTGCTGGTTGCCACGCCCAACGAAAACACGGTGCTGCTGGCCAGCGGCTGCATCTGCTGCACGGTGCGCGGCGAGCTGGTCGACACTCTGCGCGATCTTTTTTCGCGGCGCCGTGACGGCGCCCTCCCGACTTTCGACCGGGTGGTGATCGAGACCACCGGCCTGGCCGACCCGGTGCCGATCATCCAGACCGTGGTGACCGACGAATATCTGGCGCCATGGCTTGGTCTCGACAGCGTGGTGACGCTGGTCGACGGCGTTAACGGCATGCTTCAACTCGACCAGCATGCCGAATCGGTCAAGCAAGCCGCGACGGCCGACCGGCTGCTGATCACCAAGACCGATCTTGCGCAGCCGGCCGCGATCGATGCGCTGCGCGTACGCCTCGCCCGCATCAACCCCGGGGCGCAGACGTTTGTCGTGACACGCGGCGAGATTGCGCCCGAAAGCCTGTTCGGCGCCGCCCTAACCCGCGTCGATGCAGGCCGCGGCGACGTGGCGCGCTGGCTGGGAGAAGCCGCTTTCGCGGGCAATGAGGCGCCCTCCGCGCACGGCCATGCGCACGCCGCACATGACCCCCATCGCCACGGCGACCGCATCCAGGCCTTCTGCATCCATCTCGACCAGCCGGTGAGCGCTGCCGGTCTCACGGCATGGCTCACCGCGCTCGCCGCGCTGCGGGGCGCCAGCCTGCTGCGCGTGAAGGGATTGCTCAACGTCGAAGGCCGGCCGGTGGCGGTCCACGCCGTGCAGACAGTGATTCACGAACCGTTGGCGCTGGCGCACTGGCCCGACGCCGACCGCCGCTCGCGCCTGGTCTTCATCACGCGCGACATGACGCGCGCCGCGATTGAGGCCACGCTCGACGTATTGCGCTGGCAGGGCACGCCGAGGCAGCCGCGGCAAACGCTGGATCCGCAGGCGTACGCGAAATTTCTCGCCGCGCTGGAAAAGTTTCATTGACAGGATGAGATCGCTTGACAAGCGAAGGGCGATTAATTAGTTTCCAAGGTTCGCTGCAAACGCTTACATAAGCACGCGATCAGCAAAAAGGGGTTCATATCATGTTCGACATGAAGGCGCCTGAGGAAAAAGGCAAAATAAAAATCATCAAGGGCGGTATGTTAATCGACGGCAACGGCGGCAAGCCGGTGAGGGATCCCGTCATCGTGCTCGAAGGACGCCGTATCAAACAGGTCGGCGCCAAGAATGAGATCAAGATCCCGCCGCGCGCGGAGGTGATCGACTGCGGCAAGCTCACCCTGATGCCGGGACTGATGGACGTGCATCTGCACACCATGATGTTCAACTGCCTGACTTTCCACAACTATCGCGTCGCGCAATGGGAGATCACGCCCGAGCTGCAGCAGATGTACGGGTTGTTCCACGCCCAATTGTGCTTCGACATGGGCTTCACCACGCTGCGCGACCTGGGGCTGAATTCCAGCCGCGGGTTGCTCACCGCTCACCTGTGCGCAGTGCGCGATTCGATCAATGCCGGTATTGTCGAGGGGCCGAGGATGTTCATCGGCGGCTTCACCACGATTACCGGTTCGCATCTCGATCTGATCCAGCCGCGCGCGATGCAGCGCCTCGGTTTCCAGACCGCGGACGGGCCATGGGAGTTGAGGAAGCTTGCCCGCACCAATTTGCTGGCGGGGTGCGACGTGATCAAGACCTGCGCCACCGGCGGCGGCGGCACCGACAAGGAAGAGCCTGACATCCGCAACATGACGCAGGAGGAGATGGACGCCATCGTCGACGAGGCGCACGCCTTCCACAAAATCGCCGCGGTCCACTGCTTCACGCCCGCGGGTCAGCGCATGGCGCTGAAAGCGGGCGCCGATACCATCGAACACATGGTGTTTCACGACGATGAAACCATCGACATGATCGCCGAAGCGGGCGTCTGGATGACGCCGACGCTGCTGCACCGCACCGACCACGCGATCGAGACGCGCAAGGATCAGGGCACCTCGCAGTTCGTGCTGAACAAGATGAAGGCGCTGCAGCCGTACTGCTACGAGACGTTCCAGAAAATGTACAAGGCCGGGGTCAATATCGCGCTGGGCACCGACATGGGTTTCGACCCGGAAATGGGCACCAACGCGCGCGAGCTCGAGGTCTATGTCAAGCTTGGCATGACGCCGATGGACGCGATACTCACTGCCACCCGCAACGCCGCGCACGCCATCAAGATGGACAAGGAACTGGGCACGGTGGAAAAGGGTAAGCTTGCCGACATCATCGCCGTCAACGGCGACCCGCTCAAGGACATTACCGTGCTGCAGGAAAAGAAAAACATCCAGATGGTGATGAAGGAAGGCCGAGTTTACGCCGACCGCCGGCCGGGCAAGAGCAAGAACGTGGTCAACGTTAATCCCGGCGACTGGAAAATCGTTGATTATCTGTAATTCGCTGCGCGAATTCCAGATGAGTAACGGAATAGAATGGATAACTCAGCCGGGGTGTCGGCAAAGGATTGCCGACCTACTACGCACTATTGGGCGGTGCCCTCAGTAACGGATCGCCGTTGCTCGACGCTGCGGCGCCAGGCTGCTTAAGAAAGAAGCTTTGCATGTTGCAACGCCGTGTCGGCCGGAACCAACGTCGCTTTCATGGCGTTCTTTTCGTCTCGTTCTTTGGTTTTTCTCATTTTAGGAGTTTGTCGAGGCTGAGTCCGACAAACTCCTAAGGTAAAACCGGCAACAACAAAGGACTGTGAAGATATGAGTTCAACCCCGCTGCCGTCTCCAAGATGGGCCCACGAAGTCATTGGGTCCGGCTTCATCCCAGGGCCCCAGGCGGTTTTGCTTTTAGCCGCTTGTCGGGCTTGGCGGGCCGACAAGCGGCTAGGCCCAAGGTGACCAAGATGACAATCCGAAAAACTTCCGCAAGAAAATCTTCCGATTCCGCCGCGCGGCCGCGCGCGGTTACCCGGATCGCGCGTACCGCCTCCGCCAGGCGCGGCGTCGTCAATAGCCGCAAAGAACGAACAAAAACCAAGGGCGCGATCCGAGGCGGCAATGGCAAATATCATTTCCGCATGGACAAGCTGAAGAAAGTGCCCGCGGGTACCGGCTACTCGACTTCCCACGGCGGCGTGGTCGAGGGTGAACGCATGCTGGTGGGCTACATTCACAAGCCACGCGGCACCGGCTCACGCCTGCATACTCACAAGAACGAACAATTCAACTACGTGGTGCAGGGCACGCTCAAAGGTTCGGTCAACGGCAAGCGCGTGGTGGCACCGGCCGGCACGCTGGTCTACATTCCGGCCAACGCACCGCACACGCTGGTGGCCACCCCTGAAGAAGACGTGATCTTCATCGCGATCAAGGATTTGTCGCAGGGCATCATCGGCAAGGCGGTCGACGGCAAGATGAGCGGCCCGCACTACGAACGAGGGTTTGGCCCGAAAGCACGCTGATTGCGCAGCGCCGGCGAGCAACGGGCGTTTACGACAAAGGGGGATGCCATGAGATCGTTTCTGAGCGCGGCGGTGCTGGCACTGGCGGCTACGGCGGCACCGGTTCTGGCGCAGAACTATCCGACGAAGCCGATTCGCATCGTCGTTGCCTACACGCCGGCGGGGACCACCGATATCCTCGCGCGCGCCATCGGGCAGAAGATGACCGAGCGCTGGGGCCAGCCGGTGATCATCGACAACCGTCCCGG
>JAIESJ010000273.1 GCA_019746155.1 Burkholderiales bacterium | reverse complement strand
GGCATGGCGGACTACGCTGCGGCCAAGGCGCGCATCTTCGAAGGCCGCGGCGTGCAGGTGCTCAACCGCGATGACCGCTGGAGCATGGACATGGCGCGACCGGCGCGGCAGGTGAACACGTTTGGCTTGTCGGCGCCGCGCAACGAGTTGGAATGGGGCATCAAGTCCGCGGGCAGTCGACGAGTGCTGGCCCGGGGCGGCAACGAACTGATGCCGGTCGAAGAACTGCCCGTTGCCGGCTTGCACAACGCCGCCAATGCGCTTGCTGCGGCTGCGCTGTGCCACGCAATCGGGTTACCCGATACGCCGCTTGCGGAGGCGTTGCGCAACTTCCAAGGTCTTCCGCATCGTGTGGAAAAAGTAAATGAAATCAATGGGATATGCTTTTATGACGATTCCAAGGGCACCAATGTCGGCGCTACCGTCGCCGCTTTGAACGGCATGGCGCAGCCGGTGGTGCTGATCGCCGGCGGCGACGGCAAGGGCCAGGATTTCGCGCCGCTCGCGCCCGCGGTTGCGGCGCATGCCCGCGCGGTGGTGCTGATCGGGCGCGCCGCCGATGCGATTGGCCGCGTGCTTGCCGGCTGCGGCGTGCCGCTTGCGCGCGCAAGCGACATGGAAGATGCGGTGCGGGCTGCTTTCCACGCCGGCCGGCCGGGCGACGCGGTGCTGCTGTCGCCGGCATGCGCGAGCTATGACATGTTCCGCAATTACGTGCACCGCGCCGAAGTGTTCGTGCAGGCCGTGCAGCGGCTCGCGAAGGAGCGGCGCTAGCGATGTTCTATACCGACGTCAAAGCGCGCGCGCCGCTGGCGGAATACGACCAGATTCTGGTCTGGCTTACCGTGCTGCTGCTGGGGGGCGGGCTGGTGATGGTGTATTCGGCTTCGATCGCGATCGCCGAAGGCAGCCGCGCGACCGGCCATCAGCCGATGCACTACCTGGTGCGGCACGGGATTTTCATCGCGGTCGGCATCGTGCTGGCGGCAATTGCATTCCAGATTCCGATGCGGCTATGGCAGCAGTCGGCGCTTTCCCTCTTCCTGTTCGGGCTGGCGCTGCTTGCGCTGGTGCTGATTCCCGGCGTCGGGCGCGAGGTCAACGGCAGCCAGCGCTGGCTGTCGCTGTATGTCGTGAACCTGCAGCCGTCGGAATTCATGAAGCTCTTCGTCGTGATCTACGCCGCCGACTACACGGTGCGCAAGGCCGCCTACATGCACAGCCTGCGCCGCGGCTTCCTGCCGATGTTCGCGGTCATGCTGCTGACCGGAGGATTGTTGCTGGGCGAGCCGGATTTCGGCGCGTTTGCGGTGATCACCGTCATCGCGATGGGCATCCTGTTCCTGGGGGGCATGAACTGGCGCCTGTTCGCGGGACTGATCCTGATGCTGTTGACCGGCTTCCTGCTCCTCGTCTGGTTTTCTCCGTATCGCATGCAGCGCGTCATCGGTTTCATGGACCCGTGGGCCGATCCCTATGGCAAGGGCTATCAGTTGTCGCACGCGCTGATTGCCTTCGGGCGCGGCGAATGGTTCGGGGTGGGGCTCGGCGCCAGCGTCGAGAAACTGTTTTATCTGCCCGAGGCGCACACCGATTTTCTGCTCGCCGTGATTGCCGAGGAGCTCGGGTTTGCCGGCGTCGCAATGATCGTCCTGCTGTTCGCGTGGATAGTGATCCGCGCTTTCGCAATCGGCCGTCGCGCGGCTGTCCTCGAACGCCATTTCGCGGCGCTGGTGGCGCACGGCATCGGGCTGTGGATAGGCGTGCAGGCGATTATCAATATGGGCGTGAACATGGGCGTGCTGCCGACCAAGGGGCTGACGCTGCCGCTGCTGTCATTCGGCGGCAGCGCCATTGCCGCCACCTGCTGCGCCGTCGCGGTGCTGCTGCGCGTGGATTGGGAAAATCGCCAGCTGATGAGGGGATTAACCGTATGACGGCACGCATGTTCCGACCCGTCATCAGGTATCCCGGGAAGCTGGCGATTTCAGTGGAGGCTAATGTTCGCGCAGCGAACGTTACGCCGGAACTAAAACAGGCAGCTCGTGATTCGCGAGGGTTGACGGTATGAGTGAAGCGTCAAGCGTAAGGCGTAAGGCGGAAAATCGCGAGGGCGCAAACTCCTCACGCCTCACGCCCCACGTCTCGCGAACGATCATGATCATGGCGGGCGGTACCGGCGGCCACATTTTTCCCGCGCTGTCGGTGGCGGAGTACCTGAGTGCGCAGGGCTGGAACGTGGTATGGCTCGGCTCCCGCAACGGCATGGAAGCGCAGGTGGTCCCGCCCCACGGCTATACCATGGCGTGGATCCGCTTCTCGGGCGTGCGTGGCAAGGGATGGCTGCGCATGCTGCTGCTGCCGTTCGATCTGCTGATCGCCTTCTGGCAGAGTGCGCAGGCGATATTCCTGCATCGTCCCGACGTCGTGCTGGGCATGGGCGGGTATGTGGCCTTCCCTGGCGGCATGATGGCTTCCTTCCTCAACCGCCCGCTGGTGATCCACGAGCAGAATTCGGTCGCCGGGCTGGCCAATCGCATGCTCGCCAGACTCGCCGACAGGGTGCTGGTCGCGTTCCCCGAAGCTTTCGGGTCATCGGTCGCGGTGATCTGGACCGGCAATCCGGTGCGCGGCGGGATTATTGCGCTCGGCGCGCCGGAGGCACGCTATGCCGCGCGCTCGGGCCGGCTGCAGCTGCTGGTAACCGGCGGCAGCCTCGGCGCGAGCGTGCTCAACGAGGTCGTGCCGCAGGCGCTGGCGCTCCTTGCCGAAGACGCCCGTCCGCGGGTTACCCATCAAGCAGGCGCCGCGCACATCGAGGCGTTGCGCGAGAACTATCGCAAAGCCGGCGTGACGGCGGAACTCCTGCCGTTCATCGACGACATGGCCGTTCGTTATGCCGCAGCCGATCTTATCATCTGCCGCGCCGGCGCTTCGACCATCACCGAGCTTGCCGCGGCCGGCGTTGCCAGCGTACTGGTGCCGTATCCGCATGCAGTGGACGATCATCAGACGCACAACGCGCGCTACCTCGCCGAGCGCGGCGCGGCGGTGCTGATTCCCCAGCACGAGTTCACGGCCGACAGGCTTGCGCGGCTGCTCGGCGGGTTCACGCGCGACAAGCTGCTGGCGATGGCGCAGGCGGCGCGCGCTGCGGGCAAACCCGAAGCTACCCGCGCGGTGGCCGCAATCTGCATGGAGCTGGCAGCGTGAGACACAAGGTCAAACATGTGCACTTCGTGGGCGTCGGCGGGGCGGCCATGAGCAGGGAGCAGGGGCCCGCCGGCTTGCTGGCGGGATGCGACCGGCCGCGAATGGCGCCGGCCGCCGATTGCGATGAGGTGGATCAGGGTCGATGAGACACAAGGTCAAACATGTGCACTTCGTGGGCGTCGGCGGCGCCGGCATGAGCGGCATTGCCGAGGTGCTGCTCAATCTCGGCTACCAGGTGAGCGGTTCCGATCTCGCCGACAATGCCGCGACACGGCGCATGCAGGAACTCGGCGCGAAAGTGTACAAGGGACACGCCACGGAGCATATCGCCGGCGCCGACGCCGTGGTGATCTCAAGCGCGGTGCACGAAGACAATCCGGAGGTGGTCGCCGCGCGCGTCAGGCAGATACCGGTGGTGCCGCGCGCGCTGATGCTGGCGGAGCTGATGCGGCTGAAACAGGGTATCGCGGTTGCCGGCACGCATGGCAAAACCACCACCACCAGCCTGGTGGCGAGCGTGCTGGCGGAAGGCGGCATGGATCCGACTTTCGTGATCGGCGGCCGGCTGGTAAGCGCCGGCTCGCACGCCAAGCTGGGCGGCGGCGAATTCATTGTGGTCGAGGCCGACGAGTCGGACGCATCCTTTCTTTATTTGCAGCCGGTGCTGGCGGTGGTCACCAACATCGACGCCGACCACATGGAAACCTACGACCATTCGCTCGACAGACTCAAGCAGGCGTTTGTCGATTTCGTGCAGCGGCTGCCGTTCTACGGCATGGCGGTGCTGTGCGCGGACGATGCCAACGTGCGCGAGATCATGCCGCGGCTGACCAAGCCCATCACGACCTATGGTTTGTCGCCACAGGCGCAAATCCGCGCCGTCGACATCCAGGCGAGCGGCGGCCGGATGAAGTTCCGCGTCGTGCGCCAGGCCAACGGCAGGATTCCGGCCGATCTTGCGGTCACGCTCAATCTGCCGGGACTGCATAACGTGCAGAACGCGCTGGCGGCGGTCGCGGTCGGCATGGAAGTCGGCGTGTCCGACGAAAGAATCGTGAAAGCGCTGGCCGAGTTCAGGGGCGTAGGCCGGCGCTTTCAGCAATACGGCGAAGTGCGGCTTCCCGCAGGCGGCAGCTTCACCCTGGTCGATGACTACGGACATCACCCGGTTGAGATGGCAGCAACGATCGCGGCGGCGCGGGGCGCCTTCCCGGATCGCCGCCTGGTGCTGGTGTTTCAGCCGCATCGCTACACGCGCACTCGCGATTGCTTCGAGGATTTCGTCAGGGTGCTCTCGACTGCTGATGTGTTGCTGTTAACCGATGTTTATGCGGCAGGCGAAGCCCCGATCGTCGCCGCCGATGGCCGGGCGCTGGCGCGTGCGGTGCGGGTACAGGGTCGGGTCGAACCGATTTTCGTGGATAGCGTTGCGGATCTGCCGGCGGCGATTCGCGCCGCCGCGCGCGCTGGCGATGTGGTGTTGACCATGGGTGCCGGATCGATCGGCAACGTGCCGGCGATCCTGGCAAGGATGAAGGATGAAGGATGAGGGATGAGGGAAGAGACGCAAATGCGGGCAACAAAGCGGTCGCCCGGAAGGGATTTTCATCCTTCCGCCTTCATCCTTCCGCCTTTGTCGATGGGCATGAAGGTCGTGGGTGATGCGATGCGGGTTGAGGCCGGTTTGCGCGGAGAAATGAGATACAACGAGCCGATGGCGCGCCACGTGAGCTGGCGCGCCGGCGGCGTGGTCGACCGTGCGTATCTGCCGGCTGACCTCGCCGATCTGCGCGGGTTCCTGCGCAAGCTGCCGGGAACCGAACCGGTTTGTTTTGTCGGTCTTGGCAGCAACCTGCTGGTGCGCGACGGAGGCTTGCGCGGCACGGTGGTTTTCACGCACTGGGCGTTGAGGCAAATCCGCCTTGAAAATGAAAGCGGCGGACACGGCGAGATCTATGCCGAGGCGGGCGTGGCCGGTCCCAAGGTTGCGCGTTTTGCCGCGCTTCACGGCCTGGCAGGCGCGGAATTTCTCGCCGGTATCCCGGGCACCATTGGCGGAGCGCTGGCGATGAACGCCGGCTGCTACGGCGGTGAGACTTGGGACATCGTTACCAGGGTGAACACGATTGATCGCAGCGGTGCACTGCATGAGCGCACGCCAGCGCACTACCGGGTCGGCTATCGCACGGTGGCTTTGAAGGCGGAAGGCGGAAGGCGGAAGGATGCAATGAAGTCGAACGCCAAAATTCATCCTTCATCCTTCATCCCCCCTCCTTCGGAAGAGTGGTTTGTGGCGGCGACGTTCCGGCTTCGGCCCGGCGATGGCGAGGAATCCAGAAAAAAAATCAAGGAGTTGCTGACGCGGCGCATCGCCAGCCAGCCGCTCGGTCAGCCCAATGCCGGATCGGTGTTCCGCAACCCGCCGGGCGAGTATGCGGCGCGACTGATCGAAGCCTGCGGGCTCAAGGGGCACGCCATCGGCGGCGCGATGATTTCGGAGAAGCACGCCAACTTCATCGTGAACGCGGGCGGCGCGCGCGCCGCCGACATCGAAGCGCTGATCGATGCGGCGCAAAGCGCGGTGAAGCAAAAATTCGGCATCGAGCTCGAACGCGAAGTGCGGATTATTGGGGAGGCTGCATGAACGCGCCTCATGCCTTACGCCTCCCCGCGACTTTGGGAAAGTGGCGGTGCTGATGGGCGGGCGCGCCGGAGCGCGGAGCAGGGGCCCCATTTATGGGGATGGGACCGTGGAGGCGCGCATCGGCCGCCCCAGGAAAAACGTATGCAGGATATCGAGGGCATGAGTCATTTCGGGAAAGTGGCGGTGCTGATGGGCGGCCGCTCGGCGGAACGCGAAATCTCGCTCAAGAGCGGCGGCATGGTGCTCGAGGCGCTCAGGAAGCGGGGCGTCGATGCGCACGCCTTCGACCCGCGCGAGCAGGGGCTGGAGCAGCTGATCGCGCAGCGGTTCGATCGGGCGTTCATCGCGCTGCACGGCCGCTTCGGCGAGGACGGGACAGTGCAGGGCGCGCTCGAATATCTGGGCATTCCCTATACCGGCAGCGGGGTGATGGCAAGCGCACTGGCGATGGACAAATGGCGCACCAAGCTGCTGTGGCAGGCCGCCGGCATTCCGACCCCGCCTTACGAGCTGCTGTCGAAGGACGGCGACTTCGCGGGGACGGCCGCGCGGCTGGGGCTGCCGCTGATGGTGAAACCGGCGCGCGAGGGCTCGAGCATCGGCATGAGCAAGGCGACCTCGGTCGAAAAACTCGGCGCCGCGTACGAACTCGCCGCACAGTACGACCAGGTGATCATCGCCGAGCGCTTCATCGAGGGCACGGAGCTTACCGCGGCCATCCTCGATGACGAGCCGCTGCCGCTGATCCGGCTCGAGACGCCGCGCGTGTTCTACGACTACGAGGCCAAGTACTTCGCCGACGACACCCGTTACATCTGCCCTTGCGGACTGCCGCGGCCGCAGGAACGGATGGTGCAGGAGCGGGCGCTGGCGGCGTTCCGGGTCCTCGGCTGCAGCGGCTGGGGGCGCGTCGACCTCATGCTCGACGCCGGCGGCAATCCCCATCTGCTGGAAGTGAACACCATTCCCGGCATGACCGACCACAGCCTGGTGCCGATGGCGGCGCGTGCGCAGGGCATTTCGTTCGAAGATTTAGTGGTGCGGATCTTGGAGTCTGCACATGTGGGCTGATTGTTTTTTAACTCGCAACTTGAAACCAGCAACTCGAAACCGGTTTAACCATGTGGGATAGACCCGACATTCTGAACCGCATCTCCAGCCTGCTGTTCACGCTGGCGCTGCTGCTGGCGGCCTACGGCGCATTGCATTTCATAACCCACCTTCCGGTTTTTTTGCTGCGCGAGGTGCGCGTGAACGGCGTGCTCGCGCACCTCACGGGGGAACAGGTTGAAACCCTCGTCAGACGCGAGATCAAAGGCAATTTCTTCACGCTTGATCTCGCCGCGGCCAGGGCGGCATTCGAGAAGCTGCCATGGGTGAGAAAGGTCAACGTGCGCCGCCAATGGCCGGGCCGGCTGGAGGTGATGCTGGAAGAGCATGTGCCGCTCGCGCGTTGGGGCAGTCTCGCGCTCGTCAATACCTATGGCGAGGAATTCGAGGCCGCTTACGACGGAAAACTGCCGCTGTTCGCCGGTCCGGCCGGCAGCGCCAAGGAGGTCACGATCCAGTACGAGTATTTCCGCAAAAGCCTGGCGGCGATAGCCCGGGTTCCGGTGCAGGTGCGGGTATCGCCGCGGCGCGCCTGGCAGATCCGGCTCGATGACGGGACGATGCTGGAACTCGGCCGCGAGCAGATCGAGGCGCGGCTTGCCCGGTTCGTTTCGAGCTATGAGCGCACGCTGGGGCGGCTGGGGCGACGCATCGATTATGTGGATTTGCGCTACACCAACGGGTTCGCGGTGCGGATTCCGGAGTTAAGGCCTGAGAAAGCGGGGCCCAGAGAACGCAAAGGGGCGGCGTAGCCGGGAACAGGGACATATGAAGAAAGCCAGGGACAACAAGGAACTGATCGTCGGATTGGATATCGGCACCTCGAAAATCGCCGCGATCGTTGCCGAGGCGAGGCCGGAAGGCGGCTTCGAGATCATCGGCATGGGCAGCCATCCTTCGCGCGGCCTGAAGAAGGGCGTGGTGGTCAATATCGAGACTACCGTCAACGCCATCCAGCGCGCGCTGGAGGAGGCTGAGCTGATGGCCGACTGCAAGATCCGCGAGGTCTACACCGGGATTGCCGGCAGCCACATCAAGAGCTTCAACTCGCAGGGCATGGTCGCGATCAAGGACAAGGAGGTCGCGCAAATGGATATCGATCGCGTGATCGAAACCGCCAAGGCGGTGCAGATCCCGAACGACCAGCAGATCCTCCATATCCTGAACCAGGAATTCATCATCGACGGCCAGGAGGACGTGCGGGAACCCCTGGGCATGTCGGGCGTGCGGCTGGAAGTCAAGGTGCATATCGTGACCGGCGCGGTTTCCGCGGCGCAGAACATCATCAAGTGCGTGCGCCGCTGCGGACTGGAAGTAAGCGACCTGATCCTCCAGCCGCTGGCCTCTGCGACGGCGGTCGTGTCCGACGACGAGAAGGACCTCGGTGTATGCCTGGTCGACATCGGCGGCGGCACGACCGATATAGCGGTGTTTACCCACGGCGCGATCCGTCATACCGCAGTGATACCCATTGCCGGCGACCAGATTACCAACGACATTGCGATGGCGCTGCGCACACCGACCAAGGACGCGGATGACATCAAAATCAAGCACGGCTGCGCGCTCTCGCAGCTCGCCGATCCGCAGGAAATGATCGAGGTGCCGGGCGTGGGTGAGCGCAGCTCGCGCCAGCTCTCGCGCAAGACGCTGGCCGAGGTGATCGAGCCGCGTGTCGAAGAACTCTATTCGCTGGTGCAATCGGAGCTGCGGCGCAGCGGCTACGAGGAGTTGCTGTCTTCCGGGATCGTGATTACCGGCGGCAGCAGCGCGATGCGGGGCATGGTCGAACTGGGCGAAGAGATTTTTCACATGCCGGTGCGCATCGGTCAGCCGCAGTACAGCGGCGGGCTTACCGAGGTGGTGCGCAACCCGCGTTATTCGACGGCTGTCGGTCTGCTTCTGGCCGGCATGCAGCAGCATCGCCAGCGGCAGATCGCGCGCATGCAGATCAGCTCCTTCCAGCAGCTGCTGGAACGAATGAAGTCGTGGTTTGCGGGAAATTTTTAGGGGTGCTCCGGGCAATCATGAGATGAATACAGGGCGATTCGATCCGGTTCGATTTTTTACTTATTTGAACGTGACAACAGGAGGTCAATATGATTGAGCTTATCGATACACAAACCCAGGAAGCGGTAATCAAGGTGGTAGGCGTCGGCGGCTGCGGCGGCAACGCAGTCGATCACATGATCGCGCAAGGCGTGCAGGGCGTGGAGTTCATCTGCGCCAACACCGATGCGCAGGCGCTGAAACGCAACCAGGCCAAAGTCCAGCTGCAGCTCGGCACGGGGATCACCAAGGGGCTGGGAGCGGGCGCCGATCCGGAGATCGGCCGCCAGGCAGCGCTCGAAGACCGCGAGCGTATCGCCGAGCTGGTCAGCGGCGCGGACATGTTGTTCCTTACGGCAGGCATGGGCGGCGGCACCGGCACCGGCGCAGCACCCGTGGTCGCGGAGGTGGCCAGGGAACTGGGCATTCTGACGGTTGCGGTGGTGACCAAGCCGTTCGCTTTCGAAGGCAAGCGCCAGCGCATCGCACAGGAAGGTCTCGACGCGCTCGCGCCGCATGTCGATTCCCTGATCGTGATTCCGAACGACAAGCTGATGCAGGTGCTGGGGGCGCAGGTCACGCTCGATGCGGCGTTCAGGGCGGCCAACGACGTGTTGCACGGTGCGGTGGCCGGCATTGCCGAGATCATCAGCTGCCCGGGCATGATCAACGTCGATTTTGCCGACGTGCGCACGGTAATGGGGGAGATGGGCATGGCGATGATGGGCTCGGCCAAATCCGCCGGTCCCGATCGCGCCCGGGTTGCTGCCGAACAGGCGATTGCCTGCCCGCTGCTCGAGGACGTCAATATTACCGATGCGCGCGGCGTGTTGATCAACATCTCCGCCAGCAGGGCGACGTTCCAGCTGCAGGAGATGTACGACGTGATGGAGACGATCAAGGCGTTCGCCGCCGAATCGGCGACCGTGATCGTCGGCACCGTGTATGACGAGAGCCTCGAAGACAACCTGCGCGTGACCATCGTGGCCACCGGTCTCGGCAAGCCGCTTAGCCGCCAGCAGGCGAGGCCGCTGAGCGTGGTGGCGCAGAAGACCGGCACCGACAACGCGCCGCTCGAAGTCGATTACGACGCGCTCGATCAGCCGGCGGTGATCCGGCGCCGCAACCGTGATGCGACCATCGAGGCGATGCGGCAGCAGGGGGTGGAAATGCTGGATATCCCGGCGTTTCTGCGCAGGCAGGCGGACTAGCAGCCTTACATGGTCGGACTTGACCCCATTCACCGGAACGCGTAGCGTCTTTAGTGCTTTTCATTTTAGGAGTTTGTCGAACCCAAGTCCGACAAACTCCTAGCGCGCCGGAACGCGGAGCAGGGGAAGGTTGCGGCGAAGAGCCGCAGTGCCCTCGTTCAGCCATGTAACGGGGGGTGAATCGCTTTGCCAGCGGCCACCAGCCATGCTACACTCCGCGCCTTAACAGGTT